>DATBBZ010000042.1:0-18400 GCA_036270745.1 Gemmatimonadales bacterium
GCAACACACTGGAACCCTTCCAGGGCTCAGCGGGGTCCTGATCGGGAGTCATCTCCAGAAGCGCCCACCACGACAACCCGTCGCGCGCGGGAGCGACCGGCGTGCCCGCATAGGGCGCGTCGTGGAGATAGGATTCGAACAATTGCTGGGGCTGAGGCGCCGCTCCATAGAGCGCAGTGAGCCACTGCCTCCCGGCCTCACTCTCCATCCGACCGAACGCGACTTCCCAGGTATCGAGGTACATGGGCTGCGCCAGCGAAACCCCGAACCGTGAATCTTTGCGGGCGGGAAACGTGAGGTCGGGGAGCGCGGAGAATGACGGCGCCAGGAGCGCGTCTTCGATCCGTGCCTGGAGCTTTTCGTCGGCGTCGAGGTCGACCCCGGCGTGCCGGGCCCAGCCTAGCCCCGCGACCAGGCCCCGCATGGCGAAGAGATGGTAGTTCTCACCCTCGTACCAGAGCCCGTCCCTCCGGTACCCTCGCAAATGGGCGATCAGTCCCGTTTCGCCTTCGATCGCGCGCTTGGCGAGGTCCTCGTCCTCGAACCACACAGCGATCGCCGTCAGGGCGGCGTTGTTCCAGGTCTGCCGGTTGGAGAACCCCTCATCGAACTCACCGATGAGATTCGCCGCCTCGTCGGCAACCTGGTTGACCGCCGCCAGCGTGTCCTGGTCCAGCGTCCCGCACTCGTTCAAGAGCCACGCGGCTCCCAGGTAGTTGAGGACCCACATGGATTCGACGTAGGTCGAGGGAAACAGGCGGCTCGGCCCCAGCACGTTGTCGCGGTTGGGGTACGTGAGATACCGGCGCGAGTATTCATTGAGCAAGGCCGCGGCGCCGCGCGCCGCCTCCGGTCTCTGGCCGAGCGCCGCCACCGTCGCCATCTCCGCCGCGCGCTCTGCCAGCCAGAGGTGTTGGTGCCGGGCCCACCACTGATCGTGACGCTCCCCCGAGTACGCGTCGCCGCAGGCCGGACAGCGGTGAGACGAGGGACTGCCGGGGTCGAAGACCAGGACGGAGCGGTCGGCGGGACAGAAACCGCCATCGGAGGAGAGCATCCCCTTGTACGCCGGGATGGTCGGCGGGGCCGCCAGGAACCGCGCGGTTCGGGCCTCGAGGCGCGCGTACAGGGAACGCAGCGTCGCGGACAACGTGAGATCCTGCCGGCGCTGCTCGATCTCTTCTTGAATCACCACGCGCGGCCGCCCTCCGAAGCCCATTGCACCGGCAGCACGGTCGCGCCCGCCTGGCGCGCCGCGTCGATCGCCCCCGCCACGTCATCCCCGGCCAGGAAGAACATCGAACCTCCCGCCCCCGCGCCTGCCGCTTTGCCCCCCAACACCCCTGCCCTCGCGAGCGCTTCCTCGAGCCGAGCCATCGCCGGCGTCCGCATCCCGGCGTCGAGCTCGAGCTGTCGCTCCCAGTTCCGGCTCAAGATCCGGCCGACTCCCGCCAGGTCACCGGCGCGAAGCGCGTCCGTCATGTCTCCAGCCAGGTCCTTCAGCGCACGCAGTGCCCCCGTGACCGTCCGGTCTCCCTTCTCGTACGCCGTGGCCACCCGGGTGATGGTCGCCGCCGAGACACGCGTTTCCCCGGTGTAGCACAAGACCATATGCCGAGCCAGGGCGTCCGCAAACGCCGGCGCCAGCGTGATCGGTTCCACACCAACGTCGGGATCGCGAAACGTAAACCGGTTGAATCCACCGTACGCGGCGGCCTGCTGGTCCTGACGGCCCCCGGGCAGCCGCGCTTCCACTGCTTCGAGGTGCCAGGCGTGCTCGGCCAGCTCCCGCGTGTCCCAGTGCTCGTCGCGGGCGCGCGCCAGGCAGGCCACGAGCCCGACGTCGAGGGCGCCCGACCCTCCCAACCCTGACCCGGGCGGGGCCGCAGAGCGCGTGCGCAGCGTGAGGTTGCCGGTCACCGGAAACATGCGCAGCGCCGCCTTGTGCAGCTCGAGCGGGCCTCCGGCAATGAGCCCGCCGGCATTCACGCACTCGACGACGACGCCGGTGTCCTCCGCCTCCAGCCGGATGAGTGGCCCGCCGATCTCGAGCCTCACCTCCGCCCGCAGCTCGATGGCTCCGTTCACCACCGCCCCGCCCTCGCGGGCGGAGAATGGCGGCACGTCGGTCCAGGCCCCCGCGAAGTCGAGCCGCGTCGGCGCGGTCGCGCGGACCAGCGTGGGGAGCTCACGGCGTCTCATGGCGCGGTGGACCACGACGCCAGCGTGGGAAGCTCACCCCGCGCGTCCATGCGCACGCCCCGCACGCGACGGTTCATGCCGTTTACGCCGCGCCCGTGATACAGCCAGATGACGGGATGCGTCGCTCCCAGAATGCGCTGGGCCTCCCCCGGGTCCTCCGGAAGGGGAAGCCCGGTGAGATCGCCGATGGTGCGGACGTACGAGAGCCCAGGGTCCCCGGGAAGACCCATGACCGCCGCGTCGAAGTCGTGCCGGCGGTACACCATTCCATCGAAGGTCGCGAGCTCGTATTGCCGGACGCCGACGTGACACCCGACGGCGGCGAGATTGGCCTGGATCAGCTGTTCCACCGCCGCTTCGCCGCTCCCGACCGTGATGATGTCGAAAGACGGGCAGTGCCCCGCCAGCAGCCGGCGGGCGGAGTCCGGCGCGTACGGCACGGCCGGGACCGGGACGTAGCCGGGAAGCTCGGGAGGCACCGGCCCCTCGGCCACACGCCCAAATCCGAACAGGACGCCGTCGATGATCGCCCGCCGGTCGATGGCCAGCGCGAGCGCCAGACGCATCTTGGGATCGTCGAACGGGGGCCGCCTGGTGTTCAGCACCAATCCATATGGAAAGATGAGGGGATATTCGAGCACGGCGAGTCGTGGATCCCGGCGAACGAAAGGCACGTGCATCGCAGTGATCCCCGCAAGGTCGAGCTCACCACCCACCAGCGCGGCAAGCTTGGCGGTGGGCTCGTCCACGGTGACGACCAGGAAGCGCGAAATCTTCGGTGGTCCACCCAGCGACGCCGGGAAATCCGGATTGGCCTCGAAGATCCAGCGGCGATTGTGCTCGGACGAAACGAAACGAAAGGGGCCGTTGCCGATCGGATGCGTATTCCAGGGCGCGCTCCGGATCTCCCCGTCCGGCACCGTGCGCAGAAGATGGGCCGGCAAAATCGCCAGGTCGGTGAGAACATCCGGAAAGCCGTCGGGCGCGCGGGACCATCGGATGACCACTATCGAATCGCTGGACGCCGCAACCGACTGTATGTCGACGAGATCGGCATAGCGGGGGTACCCCGTCACGGAATCCCGCGCCGCATCGAGCGTCCACACCACGTCCTCCGCCGTGGTCGGCACGCCGTCGTCCCAGCGGACATCGGTGTGGAGCGCCACGGTGAGGGTGCGACGGTCGGGGCTCCAGGTCCACGAGCGGGCCAGATAGGGCCGGGGCTGGAGCGCGCTGTCGTATCGCGCGAGTGTGGTGAGGAGGGCGTACCGCTCGACCTGCCGCGGCAGGGGTGAGCGCGTGACGAGGCTGTTCATGGTTTCGAGATCGGCCCCGTACGCGAACAGCACGGTCGACCCGCGCCGGGCCGCGCGGTCACCACCGCACGCGGCGGTCAGAACGGTGAGCGCGAGAAGCCAGCAGCCAGAGGATGTCACGCCCCGCATTCTAGCGGCCCCCGGAGCGGGACGCGAGATTGACGCCGTGCTCCGGCATCTCTGCTCGCGCCTCGCCGTGGGCGTCGCGGTGGTCGCGGGCGTCGTGGTCCTGACGTTCCTCCTGCTCCACGCGGCTCCCGGCAACCCGGTCGATTACCTGCTCGGTCCCACCGCCACCGGAAGTCAGATCGTCGCCGCACGTCACTCCCTGGGACTCGATCGTCCCCTGCCGGCGCAATTCACGGCCTGGCTGGCGCGTTTTGCCACCGGTGACTGGGGCACGAGCCTCGCCACCGGCCGCCCCGTGCGCGACCTGATCGCCACGGCGTGGCCGCAGACCGCCTGGCTGGTCGGCCTCTCCCTCCTGCTCTCCTGCGGACTCGGCGTGATCGTCGGCGCCGTGCAGGCGCGGCGCCCTGGATCTCGCACCGACGCGGTGCTTTCGGTTGGTACCGTCACGCTGTACGCCGTGCCGGGTTATTGGTTGGGCCTCATGCTCATCATGCTGGGGACCTATGAACTGAAGATCTTCCCCGCGTTCGGCGCGGCCGGCTACGACGCCGACTTTCTCGGGCCGTTCGCCCAGCTCCTGGACCGGGCGCGGCACCTGGCGCTGCCGCTCCTCACACTCACCCTCATTGGTATCGGTGGCGTGGCCCGCTTCGCACGAGGAGCGATGGTGGATGTGCGCGGCGAAGCGTTCATCACGACGGCCCGGGCGAAGGGCCTGCCGCCGGGGCGGGTCAACCGGCACATCCTCCGGAACGCACTGATCCCGGTCGTGACGCTCCTGGGGCTGTCCCTCCCGGCCCTGTTCTCCGGGGCCGTCTTTGTTGAGGCGGTGTTCGCGTGGCCGGGCGTAGGCCGCATCCTGGTGGAGGCGGTGCAGGCACGCGACTACCCCGTCGTGATGGCCGCCACCGCGATCAGCGCGGCGCTCGTAGTGCTGGGGAACCTGCTCGCGGATCTGACGGTCGCCACGCTCGACCCCCGCCTCAAGAGGCAGTCGGCGTGAACGGACTCATGCGCGACCGGCGCGGCCGCTTCGGGACCATGGTCCTGCTGGCGGCCATCGTGGTCGCCTTCGCCGCGCCCGTCGTCACCGACGGACATCCCGACACACAGGTCGACGTCATTCACACGCGCTTTCTCCCACCGCTCTCGACCGACCTTCGCGGCGAATGGCATGCCCTTGGCACTGACCGGTTCGGGCGGGACGTCTGGACGCGGCTCGCCTACGGCGCGCGGATCTCGCTCGGTGTCGGCCTCTTGGCGGTGGCGATCTCCGTGGTCCTCGGATGCCTCGTCGGCGGCATGGCGGGCGCCAGTCGCGGGTGGCTGTCGCTGGGCCTCATGGCGGGCACCGATTTTGCGCTCGCCCTTCCGCGCGTCGTGCTGTTACTCCTCCTCGCAGCACTCTGGCGTCCATCGGCGGGTCTGGTGGTGATCGTCCTGGGCGTAACCGGGTGGATGGGGATCGCGCGGCTGGTCTACGGCGAGGTCCGGTCGCTCTCAGCGCGGAGCTTCGCCGAGAGTGCGCGGGCCCTGGGCGCAGCGCGATGGCGGGTCCTCTGGCGCCACCTCCTTCCCAACGCACTCACGCCCGTGACCGTCGCCGCGGCACTCGGCGTCGGCAATGCCATTCTGCTGGAGGCGGGGCTGTCATACCTCGGACTCGGCGTCCAGCCCCCGACCGCGTCCTGGGGCTCGATGATCGCGTCGGGACGAGACACGCTCGTGAATGCGCCCTGGGTGGCCGCCGCCCCCGGCAGCGCCCTCGTGCTGGTCGTCGTCGCCTGTACCCTGCTGGGAGACGCGCTGCGCGACCGGCTGGTGCCGGGGCATCACTAGGAACGCACGAGCTCGGCCAGTACTTCGGGGCGCACCTCGTGGTGTCCGGCGAACATCCTCACCTCGGGATCGATGCCGACCTTTCGCCACAACTCCGCCTCGGCATCACGCACCTTCGCCGTGATGAGCTCATCCTGGTCTCCACACACCACGGTCACGCGCACCTTCGCGAACACCGAAAGATCGACCTCCGGTGGCACGGTCCCGCCCCACACCACCAACCGCCGCACCGGGGCGCGCGTGCGGGCCGCCCAACGCATGGCCGTGGCCACGCCCTGGGAGAAGCCAAGCGCCGTCACCGGCACCGGCCGGGGAAGGGTTTTCTGCACCTCGTCATGGAGGAGCTCCAGGTACCCGAGATAGTCATCGATCTCGTGCAGGCGGTCCTCGCGCGTCATCCACGACGCTCCCATCACCCTCTGCTGCGTGCGGTCGATGTAGAATCGCGAGAGTCCTTCGGGAGCGACGATGAGCCTCGATCCGTCGCTCACACCTTCGAAGTCCTCGAGGAACCGGCGCGCCAGTTGTCCGTACCCGTGGCAGACCAACCAGACCTCGGAGACCTTGGGACCAGGCTCGCCCAGCGTGGCATACCGGGCGGTGCGTGAGATCCGCAGGAAACGCTCTTCCATATTCCTCTACGTAATGAGAAGTGTGACGATCTCGTGGGGCTCGGCAATGAACCGGACCGTGTGGCCGCGGCCCTCGACCACCAGGGGCTCCGCCGCCCGTTCGTCGGCGCGGACGCGGTGCGCGGTCCGGATGGTATCGGGAAGGCGCCAGGCCCCCACGACGCGTTCCCCCCGGGCATTGTAGCAGCGCACGATCATGCCGGAACCGGCCTGCGCCGGTTTCACCGCCGACAGAACGAGCCCACGGCCATCGAGCGTCGCGCCGGCACGGCGCGGTGGCCCGAGGTCGGCGTCCCGGAGCCACCGGGCGCGAGTGGGCAGGAAGACATCCTCCCACAGCTCGGGGAGCGCCTCCCCCGTCTCGAGGTCGCGCGTCCCCACCGCCACGACGCCCAGCTCGACGCGATCGGTCCCCAGACACTGGCCATCCGGAGTGGCAGTGGGCCAACCAGCGTGTCCCGGCCGCGTGGGCAGGTCATTCCGGGACAGCTCACCGGCCCCGCGAAGAATCGTAAAGACCATCTCGCCTTCTGGAGTCCATTCGTACTCGAAGAACCCGGGCGCCAGGAGTGCCAGGCCGCGGTTCCCCTGAGCGGCCGCGACAAAGCGGTGCGCCGGTGCAGTGGTGAGCGGAGTCTCTCTCGGAAAGTCCTCCGCACGCACCGTGATGGGCGCCCGACGCACACTGCCGAACGCCGAACCGGCGACCGCCGTACCGGTGACGCCGAGGGGACAACGAAGGCGCAGGCGGTGACCGGACGCCCGGTTCGTGACATCGAACAGACACCGCACCACCGGACTCTCGTCGTAGAGCTCGATCACGGTCCGTGCGGTGGCCCCGGGGACCTCCATGAGAAGCTCCAGGGCAGCCACCAGCGGTCCCCCCGCCAGACGTCGGACGCGGATCGGCCCCGCGGCGGGCACCGGCCGGCCCAAGGGGTGAGGCGTGTAGAGGTCGCCCGAGTCAGGTTGTTCTTCCAGCCGCAGGAGCCCTTCGAATCGTTCGTTGGTGCGGCGATCGAGCAAGGTCAGCGCGCCGGTCGGCCCGACAGTGACTTCGACGAACCCGTTGGACAGTGTGCGGCCATGCACACTGGCGCCCTCCCGCTTCAAAGGCACGGACGGGCCGGAGCTCAGGGCGACCGCCGCGAGGCCGTCAACGGCCGGCGCATGAAAGGCGATCCGGACATGCTCCACCTCGTCCTGATCCGGATAGTGGCGCGGGGCATCCCGGCGCTCGAGGGCGGTGCGCCGGCTGAGCACCTGCACGGAAATGGCGGTGCCGTCACCGGTCACGAGTGCGAAATCTCCCGCACCGGGACCGTGGCGCGGCCGGCGGTCTCCCGGCGGGCCCACCAGGACGTCGCGCCGGAACCAGGTGGTGTCGGCGATGATCACGCCACTGCGGGTCCGCGCGGCGGGGTTCCAGAGCCAGAGCGCGGAGTCCGGTTGCGGGTGCTCCCGGGAAGAATCGGGGTCATGGCCCGACAGATCATCCGCCGCACCCTCGGCCAGCTCGCGGTTGGTCGCTTCGACCGAATCGAGCCGGGTCGACTGCGCACGGGTGACGGCGTCGGAGCAGCAGCCGCAGAGCGTGTCGTGAAACGTCCCCCGGAGGAGCGTCCGCCACGCCCGATCGAGGAGTGGGCGGCGGTCGCGGCCGCCGGCGCGCCGCGCCAGGGCCACGAGGGGTTCGACGATGCGCTCAAGTTGGAGCTCCGCACGCGAATGCCGGCGCTTGAGCGGCGCGCGCGCCGAATGCACGCCCTGGAGCGTCCACGTATAGCGGTAGGACCAGCGCAGCTCCCCGGACAACTCGGGCGCGTGGACGGCCTCGGCTGCGAATTCCTTCAGGAATTCATCGAGACGGGAGATCCGCACCGCGTTCTGGGGTTCGAGCTCCGCCAGCCGGTCCCGCAGCGCGGGCACGTCGGGATGGGGGGCGTGATGATCGGCGCCGATGGGGATGGCGATGTGGCTCGTGGCGGCGCGGCGGGTGAGTTCCGCGCGAATGGGTCCCCACGCCTGGCGCAGGCGGTCGCGGTCCGTGGAGAGCGCGGCCCCGATCTCGTACCCATCGGGAGGGAAATGCCAGAGCGGCAGACCGCCCCACCGGTAGGCATCGCGCGTCTGACCTGCTTCACCGCCAAGCCCGCGCCAGAGTGCAGCGAACTTCAGCCCGAATTCGCGTGCGAGTGTGGGCAGGATGGCCGGATGGCCGAACGCATCGGGGGAATAAACGACTTCGAGTCGTCCGCCCCAGCGCGCCGTATCGGCGGCGCCATAGAGGAGGTTGCGGATGAGGGATTCCCCGGAGGGAATGAGCTCATCGGCCAGCACGTACCAGGGTCCGAGCTGCAGCCGGCCGCTCTGGGCCAGGGCGCGGATGGCGGGTTCGCGATCGGGACGGACGGCGAGGTAATCCTCCATCAGCACGGTCTGGCCATCGAGCAGAAAGGAACGGTACGCCGGATCCCCCTCGAGCAAAGCGACGAGGTCGTCGAGCGCCGGGACCAGACGCGCCGTGAACGCCGCGCGTGGGAGGTACCACTCGCGGTCCCAGTGGGTATGCGGGATCAAATGAAACGTTAGTGTCACGGCCTCCTCCGGTCCCGGGGACCGCGGTCTATATTCCGCGAATCCAGGCACTCGAGGATCGATTTGTGCTCCGCAAGATAGCGCTCTCCGTCTCCGGACTCCTCGTCGTCGGCGTCGCTGCGCACCGGTTGGTGCCGGGGGCCCTCGGGAACGGGGTCACGGTGCTGCCGTCGGGCTGGCGGATTGCTCCCGCCGGCAAGCAGATCCCGGTGGGCAACCTGCCCCTCAACCTCGTCCGGCTCACCAACGGGCAGATCGTCGTGACCCTGAACGGGCACGGCGCCAACGGGCTCTGGCGGATCGATCCCGGGACCGGGCACGCGATCGACTCCCTCCCCTTCAAGGCCGCCTGGCTGGGGCTCGCGCACCGCGGCACCGCGGCCGCCGACACGGTATGGGCGTCGGGCGGCAGTACCAACCGCGTGTATCGCGTGATCTACGGCGCGGGTGTTCCGGCGGTCGACAGCGCAATCCTGGCGACACCTCCGACGTCTTTGTTTACAGCCGGCATCACGGTCCTCCCGGGGCGCGACCTGGTCGCCGTGGTCGGCAACCTCAGCGACTCCGTCTACATCCTCGACACACGGTCCCTCGCGGTGACGGCGCGGCTCGGCGTGGGCAGCCATCCGTACACCGCCGTGGCGGACGCCGAGGCGCTCTACGTGAGCAATTGGGGAGACTCGAGCATCGAGCGGCTTCCCATCGGGGCGAACGGCGTGGTGGATGGAGCCAAACTCGACGTCGGTCCGCACCCTTCGTCCCTGGTGCTCCGCGGCCGCCGGCTCTTCGCGACGCTGGCCGGCGCGAACGCGGTGGCGCAATTCGATCTGGACTCGGGGCGTGTGACGGACCGTCTGGCCGTGGCGCTGACGCGCGGCGCACCAGTGGGCAGCGATCCCAATGCGCTCGCGCTTTCGCCCGATGGGCGGCGGCTCTTCGTGGCGCTGGCGGGAAACAATGCCGTGGCAGTGGTGAACGTGGCGTCCCAGGCGCCAGCGGTCGAAGGGCTGCTGCCCGTCGGTTGGTACCCTACCGGCGTCGCGACCTCCGCCGGGGGTGACACGCTCTATGTCATCAACGGAAAAGGCAACGGCTCGGGCCCCAATCCGTCGGGCTCCTACATCGCCGACCTGGTGCGCGGCTCGCTGTCGGTCATTCCGCTGCCGGACGCCCGGGGGCTGGCATCCTCCACCGCGACGGTGACGAGCCTCTCCCCATACTCGAACCCCGGGTTGCGTCAGGCGCCCCCCAATCTGCCGGGCGTGCACCACGTCGTGTACGTGATCCGAGAGAACCGGACCTACGACCAGGTGTTCGGCGACGTCAAACGCGGGAACGGCGACGCCAAGCTCGCAATCTTCAACGACTCGGTGACACCCAACGCGCATGCGATTACCGGCAGGTTCGTCCTGTTCGACAATTTCTACGTCGATGGCGAGGTCTCCGCGGACGGGCACGAATGGACCGACCGGGCCTTTGCGGGCGAGTACAACGAGAAGACCTGGCCCGCCGTGTATTCCAACCGGCGGGACTGGGACCTGGACGACGGATCAGACCTGGCGAACCCGCGTGGGGCATATCTCTGGGACGCCGCGCGGCGTGCCGGCCTCTGGACCGTGAACTTCGGTGAAGCGGTCCACCCGGACTCGAACGGCAGGCACGTCTCCGTCATGCCCGGCCTCCAGGGCATTACGGTGCCCGAGTTCCCCGGGTTCGAGCTCAATATCCGGGACACGACTCGAGCCCGTCTGTTCGCCGACTCCGTGAACGCATGGGACCAGCGCGACACGTTCCCGGCCCTGGTGATCCTGTATCTCCCGCGCGACCACACGGAGGGGAAGCGTGCCACACATCCCACGCCGCGGGCGATGGTGGCCGACAACGATCTGGCGCTGGGCCAGGTGGTGGAACGGCTTTCGCGTTCGAAGGCGTGGAAGAGCATGGCCTTCTTCGCCCTGGAGGACGACGCCCAAGATGGGCCCGACCACGTGGATGCCCATCGCTCGGTGCTCATCATGGCCTCGCCATTCGCCAGGCGGGGCACCGTGGACAGCACCACGTACTCCACCAGCTCGGTGGTGCGAACGATCGGAATCTTCCTGGGGTTGCCACCCCTCTCCCAGTACGACGCCGGCGCCACACCCCTGACCCACGCATTCGGCGCTCGGCTCGACCTCACGCTCTTTCGCGCGGTGTCAGCCCGCTGGCCCTTCGACGAGCTGAACGCGAAGCTGTCGATGTCGCGGCTCACCGACCAGGACTTCGCGGGACCCGATCTGGCGGACGAGACCGTGCTGAATCAGGAGATCTGGCAGAGCGTACGAGGCCGGACGCCGGTGCCGGCGCCGCGCCGCACCTATCTGCCCGGGCATGCGGGAGCTGGAGATGACGACGACCGTTGATTGGTCAGGCAGGTGACAACACGCTCCAATCGCCCGGGTCTCGCAAATGCACCTGCGAGACCCGGCGTGCTTTCGCCAACAGGGCCTTGATGTCCCCGAGCGCCTGGGCGCGTTCGAGTCTTCCAAACGTGGTCTGCATCTCGGGGATTTCGATGTCGTCGGCGGCGTCGGCCGTGACCACGAGGAAGAGACCGGTATTCGGGCCGCCCTTATGCAGCTGCCCGGTCGAATGGAGATAGCGGGGTCCATACCCCGTGGTCACCACGCATCCGGTGGCCCCGTGCCACAGCGCGGCGAGGGCGCCGAGCCGCGCGTCGTTGACAGGCGTCTGGGGGAGGTACGCGAGAATGGCGACGTAGTCCCCTTCCCGGGCCGACGACGCCAGGGCCTTCGGGGACAGCGTCTCGAGCCCTGCCTCGCCGGTCCCGCTCGGCCGCGCCAGCTCCGCCCGCGCCAACACCTTGGCGGCTTCGACGTCGGGTTGATCGAACGGATTGACGTCGAGGCCTTCACACAGCGCGACGGTGGCGTATTCCCAGGTCAGGAATGTGGCGCCGAGGGAGACCGGATCGGCAGGGCCGGCGTCGACGGTGAAGACGTCTTTCCCAGCCCCTGACGGGACCGCGATCGGCACCACGCCACGCCCCTGCTTGCCCGTACTCTCCGCCACGAGCTGCTCGATCCACACCCCCACGCTCGCCGTCCTCCCCGCCACGCGAAATCCGAGCTTGTCCCTGCCCTCCCGCACCGCGGCCGCGATCGAAACACCGAGCGCCTTCGCGTCCGGCTCGCGCACGGTCAGCGCCCGTTCGAGGAATTCAGGGCCCGGTCCGCCGATGAGGGCCAACGGCAGCATCCCCACCACCGTGAGCGCGGCGTACCGCCCGCCGACGTCCGCCGGGTGTGGGAAGACCTCACGCCAGCCCTCCATCCGTGCCTTGTGCTCGAGAGGGGTTCCCGGATCCGTGATGGCGGTAAAGTGGCGGGGGGGAGCGAGGCGCAAGAAGTGATGGCACGCGGCGAGCGATTCGACGGTCGTGCCGGACTTCGAAGCGATGACGTAGAGCGTGTGGGCCGGGTCCGACGCCCGTTCCACCGCACGCACGGCGGCCGGATCGGTGCTGTCCAGCACGGTCAGGTTTCTGGCGTCAAAGCTCGAGGCCAGAACCCAGGGAGCAAGGCTCGAGCCCCCCATCCCGCAGACGACGGTGTGAGTGAGGCCATCGGACTTGGCCTGCGCCGCGAAGTCCGCGAGGCGTGGCCATTCGCTGAGGGATTTCCGGGGGGCGTCACGCCAGCCCCAGCGATCCGGGTCGGGAGTCACCATGGGAGCGGAAGATAGCGGCCTCTCCCCGGCCCCGCGTCGAGCGGGTACCTTCGTGAGCCGTGACCTCTCCGGGCCTGCGCACCGAATCGGATCGCCGCGGTCTCACGATTGCCGTCGGCGCCCTCGCGTCGTTCGCGACCACCATGGTCGCGTACGTGCTGGTCCCGGCACAGCGCAATCTGATCGCCGACCTGGGCTGGTCGTGGGCGCCCGTCTGCGCCGCTGTCTCAGCACTCGTCACCCGCCGTCACGCGGACGAGCCGGTCGAGCGACGCGCGCTGACCTGGATCGCCATCGGATGCCTCTCCTGGTTCATCGGACAGCTCGGGGACGACTGGTCGAACAAGGCCGTCGCCGGCGCCGGGTATCTCGGCATCTATCCCTGTTTCGTGATCGCCGTCGCCGTGCTCCTGCGCCCGCAGCTGCGGCGCGTCGGCGGCATGGCGGTCGTGCTCGACACCATCCTCCTGACCTTCACGAGCGTCACGCTCGGCTATGAGCTGATCAGCGAGATGGGTGTGCCCGCGGATTCCCGACGCACCATCCTCGGGCTCGCGTGTGGCCTCGGGGCCGTGATCCTCCTGTGGACCCTCTTGGTCGGCATACTCAACCGGACCCGCCCCCTGCAGGAGCATGGTTCCCGGGCATTCGGCGCGTTGATCTTCTTCGCACTCGGCAATGTCGCGTACGCGGTAGCCCAGATCATCACCCCGTCCGGAAGCATCCCACTCTGGATCGTGACCGTCGGTTGGATCACGATGTTCTACGTGCTCGCCGTGGCGATCGCTTGGAGCACTCCGTTGTTCCGGGGCATTCGCGTCCTCGATGATCCGAATGCCGGCATCTTGCCCCATCTCGTCGTCTTGATGGTCGGACTGGGAGGCGTCTTCGGCGTTGCCGTCATCGGGAGCTTGCGGCCGGGAGTCGACGTACCCGCAGCCCTCCTGGTGGGCGCCGGTGGCATCATTATCGCCGCACGACTCGTGCTCGCGCTCCGCACCGACCAGGAGTACGCCCATCGCCTGGAGCAGGACGTAGCCCGGCAGACCCGGTCTCTGTCCGACTCGTACGCCGAGCAGCGACGGATCGAGGCTCAGCTCCAGCAGTCGGATAAACTGGCGGCGCTGGGGCAGCTGGTGAGCGGCGTAGCGCACGAGATCAACAACCCTGCGGCCATCATCTCCGGTTTCGCGCAGACCTTGTTGCTGGATGAGCTCCCGCCGGAGCAGCGCGAGATGGCCGAAATGATCCGCGACGAGGCCATGCGCATCGGGCGGATCACCTCGAACCTGCTGGCCTTCGCCCGGTCGGGTGGCAGTGAGCGGGACTTGATCGATCTGAACGATGTGGTGCGCCGCACGTATGCGCTCCGCTCTTACCACCTCAACACCCTCAACATCGCGGTGGCAGTGGACCTGTCCCCGGAAACGCCGGTCGTCTGGGGCAACGGCCCCCAGCTGCAGCAAATGCTCCTGAATCTGATGATCAACGCGGAGCAGGCCCTCGCGGCGCAGCAGGGGGACCGGGCCATCGCTCTGCGCACCATCGCGACGCCCGACACCCTTCGCCTCGAAGTGGCGGATACCGGTCCGGGCGTCCCGCCGCAGATCCAGGCCCAGATCTTCGACCCCTTCTTCACCACGAAGCCCGTGGGCGTCGGCACGGGGCTCGGCCTCTCCATCTGCTACGGCATCGTGCAGGAGCATGGCGGCCGGATCACGGTAGAGTCGCGCGGCGGCACAGGCGCCACGTTCGTCGTTCAGCTGCCTCGAGACACGCGCCCGCTGCCGAAGGCGTCTCCGGACGCCGCCGCCCGCCCCGCCCTCGACCCGGCGGGATTGCGGGTGCTGATCGTCGATGACGAACCGGCGCTCCGGGATGCGGCCCGCCGGTTCCTCGAGCACTCCGGGATCGTCACCGACGTGGCCGCGGACGGTGAAGCCGCGCTGGAGGCCCTCGGAGGGCAGAGCTATGACGTGATCATCACGGACGTCCGCATGCCCGGGATGAACGGGCGCGATTTCATCGGGCGGCTCCGGAAGGATCGCCCTGAGCTGTTGCGACGGCTGATTCTTTCGACCGGGGACACCTTCGCGGAGGATACGGCGGGCCTCGTGGCCGAGACCGGCGTCCCCACGCTGGTGAAGCCTTTCGACTTCGATACGCTCGAGCGGATGGTCCGAAAAACGGCTGAAATGAGGTGAAAAACGTCAAATAACTAGACGGTTCGGCGGACGGTCACTTTGAGCCTATTTCACAGCAGGATCGTGACTTCTGTGAAGTTGACTGTCAAATATGTTGACGAACTGCCCCGCACAGTTTGGTCGTTACAAATCTCTATCTAGCTGTATGGCAATAAGATACATAGGCTGAGGACGAGGTATGGGATGTGCCTTATCTGGTGGGCGAGCAGGTCAACCGCGCCCAAACCGGAAGGCCGACAATGAAGCGCCCGATCCTTGTCCTCGCCCTCGCTGCTTCGGCCCTGGTCCCTCAGACCAGCGTCGCCCAGGAATGCTCCGCGAACTACTGCCGCACGACGAACCAGGTGGTCGCCAACGTCGGCGCCCTGATGGGCCTGTCTCTCGACCGCCCCGCCGATGTGACGATGAACGCCTCGGCCAGGGACATCACCGCCGGCCTCCAGGTGCAGAGCGGCCCAACGGCGCGCGTGAAGTCGAACACGGATTGGCGTCTCGAGGTCAGCGCCGCGTCGACCGAGTGGACCGCGGGCCAAGGCGCGCGCGAGGGTAAACGGGCTTCGGATCTCGGCTGGCGGGTGGGGACCAACGGAGGCTACACGCCTCTCTCCACCGACCCGGCGCAGGCGGCGGCCGGCAGTCACACGTCGGACACGAAGGTGGCGTTCCAATACCAGACGTCCTACGACAGCCAGAGCGACCGGCCCGGGACGTATTCGTTGGTGGTGCGGTACACGCTCACGACGCGATAGGAACCGCGCCGGCCCCCGCTATTCAGGGGGCGGCGAGCGTGAACACGACGGTGAGGGAGTAGTTCCCCGGGGTGTCGGCACCCCAGGAATAGTTCGTCTGATAAAAGAGGCTGACGGGAGCGGAACCGCCTGTCGCCGGAACGGATTGGACGGTCGCAGGAGACGTCGTCAATCCCACGAAGGGACCACCCGCCGAAGTACTCCACGTCAAATCCGCACAGGGCTTGCTCCGAGGCGGCACCGACGTCGTCGCCGTGGCACTCCAGCTCGCCGTGGCTGCGCTGATCTGCAGGCGACAGGTCACATTGCATTGCACTGTCGCCGACGGCCCAGCGTCCGCGACAAACCCCGCGTCGTAATCCGCAGATCCGGGCGCCGTGAGGGACGTCGTCGTCGTCGAGAGCGTCAGCTGGACCACCGCGTTCACGGTCATCGAGGCCGCGAACTGCGCCGTAGAGCAGCTACCGGCTCCAGCGGTCACCGTCGCGGTGCAGGTCTGCGCCGCGAGCGGGTGCGCGATGCACACGAGCGCGGCGGCCAACCAGAGATGCTTCACGGTCCGCTCCGGCGGATGGCCATGAAGGACCCGGATGGGCTGCCGCTGCCGTTCTCGACCCAGCTTCCCTTCATCGTGTCGCGGACCGCCGTGGCCACGTGGCGCCGGCCGTTCGGATCGGCGTTGAGAAAGACGTCGAAATCCACCACGGTATCGTTCACCGTCTGCCCGGCCACCGTACCCGAGACCGACGTCGGAGGGCCCCCCGCGCTCACCGATCCGGCGATGGTTCCCTGAAACACGCCGTTCGACTGCGAGGTCACGAGCATGGTCGCCGAGATGCTCGCGACCGGTGACGTCTGACTGGCACTGTAGTCCCAGGTGCCGGTGACGATCAGCGTCGACGAGCCCGTATCGGTGGAGGTGACGCACGCCGCGAGCAGGATGCCGCACACGCCCAGGGCGGGGTTCATCCGTGCCCCTGGGTGGCGCCCCGGCCGCGCTGATTGGTCGGGTCGAACAGCCGGACCGGCCTCGGCAGCACGGGCACGCGAATGACCCGCGCGCCCTGCCCCGGCCGTACCACGAAGACGGGCGCCGGTCCCGACGTATGCACCGGCTCTCTGACGTCCTGCAGCTGGAACTCGAGGTGATAGCTGCCGGGAGGCAAGGCGTCGAAGTGCGCGGCCCCGGTCGAGTCGGCCCGGGCCGACCAGGCATTCCCCGCCGAATCCACCGCACTCACCGAAGCGCTCCGGAAGTCGACGCGCGGGACGCGCCCCGTTTCGTCGGCCGTCGGCACCAGCTGGACGTTGACGGGCACGGTCGGCCAGACGCCGATTTCCACCCGCCGCTGATCCACCGACTGGAGCCCGGACGCCGGATTCGCGACCTCGCCGAACGGCAAGGACGTTTCGTCCACGCGCAGCCGTTCCGTGGTCTCCTGATACAGAGTGAACTCACCGTTCTTATCCGATACCGCGGTCTCGCCGCCCCGCCGGATCACGACGCCGGCCACACCCGGCTCATTGCCGTCGCGAACGCCATTGCCGTTCCGGTCTTCGTACACCGTGCCGTGCAGGAGGGCATGGGACGCGCCGGTCTCGACCGAGAGGGAGTGCTCGAGCTTCACGACCGGCACCCAGCGGTTGCCACCCGTCGGGCCCGTCAGCAGCGGGTTGTGCTGGATGTCGACCGTCAGCCGCAAATCGGCGGGCAGCGGCACGATGACGCCAAGCCGCACCAGCGTCGCGGACGGCAACGAGCCGAACCAGAGGTACTGCTGCACTTCCGCGTGGACGCGGGAGTTGCCCCAGGCCGGGACGTTGTCGGCCCGGAAAGTGATCATGGCCTCGTGCGGCAGGTATCCCACGCGCGCGGCGCTCTGATCGTAGGACAGGCCCGCCTCGAAATTCCCGCGGTCCGTGGACGCGCCCATGGTGCCTTCGAGTCCGTAGCGCCCGCCCGCGTCGACGATGGACGGAGTCCCGGGCAGCTCGGTGGACCGGGAGACCTGCCCGGCCGACAGCGCGCCGGTTGCGTAAAAGAGCCCCCAGTGCGTCGTGGCACCAGCGCGCATGGCGGTCTCCGAGCTCCCAAACGCTCCGACGTTACCCTCGGCCGTGTAGGAGTTGCCGTGGACCGTGAGGTTCAGGGACAGGTGCGGGTCCACCTCATAGCGAGGACTGAACGACCATCCGATCGATTGCAACTTGGCGAAGGTAGAGCTGTGATCGTCACTGAGGAACGCTGATGCATTCAGCTCGAGGTTCCCGATCCGGTGCACCGCGAGCGCGTCATATTCGGACTGCGCGCGAGCGTAGGCGTTCGCGCCGCCGGGCGCCGAGAGGCCCTTGAGCTGCAGCTGATTGTCCGGAGAACGCTGATCCAGCTCCGCCGACCACCCCAACCCCGACCCGCCCGCATAGCTCCGGTGCGCCAGCTCCCCCGACATGGTGAATCCAGAAAACGACGGCGAGACCCCGCCGACGCCGATGGCCGAGAGTTGTCGCGCGGTGAAGACGGAGTCCCTGAAGTCAGTGGCGGTGGCGCCGACCCACCCGCCGTCGACGTGCATACCGACGCGAGCCCCGAACAGATGACCACCGGACGTCTGCGTTCCAACACTGGGCGAGGCACCGAGCACATCGGCCGTGTACTTCGTGTCATCGAAAGTGAACGCGGCGCCGCGGCCGTAGGCGTTGATCCCGGTGATGTCCGAGAACGCGCGTCCGGTCGCCCCGGCCGTCCCCTGCCAGTGCGGCGCCGCCAACGTCAGGTATGAGCCGCCCAGGAAATAGCCCACGCGGGCCAGCGACAGCGGATCGGCGGTCGCCGTGTTGGTCGCCTGAATGAAGCGGCCGGAGAGCGACAGCCCGTTCGCGACGGGTCCCGTCGCATCCAACTGGAACACCGGCGACGACGTGCGGCCAGTCAGGACGGACGCCACGCCCGAATTCACCTGCAGGGTGGGACCGGCGGCGATCAGGCGGCCGGCCACGAC
>DATBBZ010000043.1:0-10538 GCA_036270745.1 Gemmatimonadales bacterium
CATTCCGCATTCCGCACTTCGCATTCCGCATTCAAACCCTCTCACCATCACCGGCATCCCATCTGTACCATTAACCGGAGTGCACGATGGTGGCCCGAATCGCAGGTATGCTGGTGGCGGCGTCTCTCCTCGTCGGCTTCACTCATCCGGCCCCCGACGCCCTGAAGGGTGTCTGGCTCTCGATCGAAAGCCCGGTCAACCCCTACATCGACGAGAACCGGGGCGTGGTCCTGATGGTCCACGCCTTCTGGATGAGGGGGCCGCAGGCCATGACGGTCGAAGGGCGAGCGGAGGGGACCGTGAATGGCCAGCGCCAGACGGTGCAGCTGACGTTTCAGGATCGCGGGGACGGTGTCTATGCCCTCGCACAGAGCTGGCCCACGGAAGGGCGCTGGGCTCTGGTGATCATGGGGAGGAACCGGGGTCAGCAGGCGACGGCGCTGGTCCGGATCGGAGACGACCACAAAGTGGCCGGAGTGCTGGTGACGCCGGACAAGACCATCGCCGACGCGGACGTCGTGGCGGCCCTGCGGTAACTACTTCGGGCGCAGCGCCGGTTTGCCTTCGTAGGTGTTGCTGAAGCCGCGGCGGGTGATGTAGGCGAGATCGATCTTGGGCTCTTTGGCGAACGTGCGTAAGACGTCTT
Organism: Gemmatimonadales bacterium; assembly: GCA_036270745.1. Classification (GTDB taxonomy): domain Bacteria; phylum Gemmatimonadota; class Gemmatimonadetes; order Gemmatimonadales; family GWC2-71-9; genus 40CM-2-70-7. The sequence continues at coordinate 647 of DATBBZ010000043.1, forward strand.
CCCAGATGGTCTGTTCCGTCACCCGCCGCTTCCGCGGCTCGCAGAGATACCGCATGGTGAGCACCACGCCGTCCTCCCCGACCATGGTGTAGACGGTGGGCGTCAGGGTGGTATAGAGGATCATGAACTTCTTGGTCGAGTGCCGGACCGACTCCTCCGCCGCCCTCACGATGTCCGCGGAGTCGCGCTGGACGATCTCGAGCAGGAGCTCCTTGGCCCGCTCCCAATCGCTTTCCAGCGTGATCAGGACCGGGATTTCGTTCCAGATGTATTCGAAGCCTTCGTTGTAGTTCGCGATCACCTCGGTCAACACGCGCCCGTTCGGGACGTGGATCACCCGCCCCGTGCTCTGATCCGCGTTGACCCAGTTACCGATCTCGTTCAGGGTGAAGTGAAAGAGCCGGACGTCGATGACGTCCCCGGCGTAGGTCCCGATCTGGATCCGGTCGCCCACGGCGAAGGGGCGGCGCCAGACCATGAACAGCCAGCCGGCGATGTTGACCAGGATGTCTTTGAGGGCGATCGCGATACCGGCGGCGAACAGCCCCAGGAAGTTGCCGGCCCCCTGGAATCCCCCGAACCAGACCCGCCCCAACAGCAGAATCCCGAGGGCCGACACGAGGTACGTCGTGGTCTTCTGCCACCGGTACCGGAGTCGGGCGTCGTGGGTCCGTCCCCACACCAGACCCAGGACGATGCGCCGGCTGACCAGGAGGATCAGGATGATGATGCAGGAGACGGCAACCTTGCTCTGCACGCCCACCGAGAGGCCGAGGTTGTTCTGCAGCCAGTCGCTCATGGACGCATAACTTAGCGCGAACTACGAATCCGCGTAGCTTAGGGGCCTGTGACGACTTACGCGCGGAGGCTCGGACTCTTTTCCGGCACCATGGCCGTCGTCGGCGGCATCATCGGTTCCGGCATTTTCACCAACCCGAAAATCGTGGCGGACCGAGTAGGGTCCTGGCAGCTCACCCTCGTAGCCTGGGGCATCGGGGGCGCGGTCGCGCTCATCGGCGCCTTCTGCTACGGGGAACTGGGGTGCCGGTCGCCCAGGGCCGGAGGTGGATACGTCTACCTCCGGGACGCCTGGGGTCCCTTGCCGGCGTTTCTGTATGGCTGGGCCCTGCTGTTGGTGATGACGACGGGGGCGACCGCGGCCGTGGCCGTGATCTTCGCGAACTACGCGCTGCCACTCCTGGGCGTCGGGCCGTCGGCGACCGTTCCGGTGGCGGTCGGGGCCATCGTCCTCCTGGCGGGGATCAACTATGTCGGGGTCAAGCCGGGGGCGATCAGTCAGAACATTTTCACCCTCCTGAAGCTCGCCGCGCTGACCGCGCTGATCGTCGTGGGCTTGGCCTACGCCCTGCCCGGCGTGCCCCCGTCCTACGCACCGGTACATCCGCCCGCCGGCGGCGCCTTTATCGCGCTCGGTTCGGCGCTGGTACCGGTGCTGTTCGCGACCGGGGGCTGGCAGCAGACGAACTTCATCGCCGAAGAAATCGTCGAGCCTGAGAAAAACCTCCCGCGGGCGCTGGTCCTGGGCGTCGTCATCGTGGTGGCCGTGTATCTGCTCGCCAACGTCGCCTATCTCCGGGTGCTGGGTGTCCGGGGCCTCGCCGCGACCACCACGCCCGCGGCCGACGTGATGACCCGCCTCCTGGGGCCGGTCGGCGGCACCGTGATCCGCGTCGGCATCGCCGCGTCGACCTTCGGCTTTCTGAATCTGGTCATCCTGGTGACACCGCGCGTCTATCAGGCGATGGCCGCCGATGGCGTCTTTTTCCCCCAAATCGCGCGTCTGCATCCGGTGTACCGCACGCCGACGATCGCCATCCTCCTGCAAGCCGTCTGGGCGGTCATCCTGACGCTCACCAAGAGCTATGATCAGCTCAACGACTACGTCGTGTTCGGGGACTGGATCTTTTTCGGATCGACAGTCGCCACGCTCTTCGTCTACCGCGCTCGAGAGAAGAAGGGGGAGGCGAGCCCACCGGCCTTCCGAACGCCCTGGTATCCCGTACTCCCGGCGCTCTTTATCATGTCGGCGATATGGGTGGTCGAGAGCAGCGTGACGCAGAACCTGAAAAATGCCGCCATCGGGACGGGGTTGCTGCTGTTGGGGATACCAGTTTTCCTCTTTTGGAAACACAAGACGGCTAGGTCTCAGACAGACGGCTAGACGTTCAGACGGCTAGCGGTTTTTAGGATGGAGTTCACAGTTGATCAACTGCCGGCTGACCCCTGCAGTTACCGCTAGCCGTCTAGACGTCTAGCCGCCTGTCTATCACCTAGCCGTCTGCTTACTCGCGGTGAGGTATTCCTCTCGGTACATCTTCAGCAGCTCGAAAAAGTAGGACAGCGCGAGCGGTCCAATGAGTAGCCCCAGAATCCCGAACCAGGGTACTCCCGCGAGCGCGCCGAGCAGCGTAATCAGCGGGTGAATGTTCGCGTACTTCCGGTAGACCATCGGCTGGATGACGTAGCCCACGTTGCCGACGATCACGAGTCCCCAAACTGCCATCAAGATCGCCGCCACCGGGCGATTGCCGAGGTACAGCGCGATGGCGGCCGGAATCCACACCAGCCCGGTGCCGAGAATGGGCAGGACGGCGAGCACCGTGGCGACGACGCCCCAGAACGTTGCGTTCCCGAGTCCCGCCAGCCAGAACGCGATCCCCACCATGATGCCGGACAGGACCGCGGTCGCGCCGGTGCCGATCACCGTCGAGATCGTGACGTTGCGGAAGCGCTGGCGCAGGCGCTCCGCGTTCGCCGCGGAGAAGGGGATGTACGGCTGGAGGGCCGCCCACGTCTTGCCAGGCTGCAGGAACGAATAGTACAGGCCGAAGAGCGCGATCAGGACGTTGATCGCGAGCCGGGCCGCCGTGCCTACCAGAGAGAACGCTTTGGAGCCGATCCACCTGGCCACCTCCTGTGCCAGGCTCGCGAGCTGCGGCCCGAGATCAGTGTCGCCGATCTTGACGTGCGCCAGGCCCGCGATCAGGGGGCTCGAGACCCCACTCGATACGACCTGCTGCGCTTGACCCACCACCAGCGACACGAACGACACGCCCGGCACCAGAACCAGGAAGACGGCGAGCGCCACGACGATCACCGCCGCTGGCGTGGGGCGGACGTGACGCGCCAGCCAATCGTGTGCGGGCTGCAGCAGGACGTACAGGACGGGTACCCCGATGAGGCCCGTGGCGAAGGGCGTCAGGGCGATCGCCAGTGCGAGGCCCAGCGCGAGGATCAGGATGGCGGCGCGGGTGTGATTCGAGTCAATCGAAGCCACGGAATCCTCGCAATTTGATCGTGCGGTCGTCTCCCGAAATCGCCCGCCCCAAGACTGCAACTAGCCTACCGCCCTTGGTGAAGGGCGGCAACCACACTTTCCGTCCCGTTGCATGGGCTGCGGACGGACGTGATTGAGTAGGCGGGAAGGGCTCCGGGCGGTCCGGCTTGCGTCTCGGCCGCTTTCCCCAATCTTGTTATGGTCCCGTCCGGAGCCTTATCCAGTTTGAGAACCTGGGAGCAAGTCGCCGCCCGCGTCCTGCGGACGGTCGGCCTCGAGAGCATCCACCGGAAGCTGCTGGTGTTCGGCATCGTGGCCACACTGGTGCCGTCCTTCGGCATCGCGTGGTCGTCGTACATCCAGAACAAGCGGGTGGTGCGGGACAAGATCACCCAGGAGCTCGCGACCCTGTCGGGCCCCGGGGCCCGGGATGTCGAGATCTGGCTCAAGCAGCACCTGCTCGATCTCCGCGTGTTCGCCGGCTCGGAGATCCTGATCGCCAGCCGCGGCGGCACCGAGAAGCGCCGCACCGACTACCTCCAGTCCGTCCGCACCCACTTTTCGGACTATGAAGCCCTCGCGGCCCTCGATGCGCAGGGCCATGCGATCGCCATGTCTTCCCGCGGGGCGAAGTCCATCCCCCTTCCAAGCGACTGGGGCACCCAACTCCGCAACAGCGGCGCCGTGATCGGCGAGCCGTTCAAGACGCCTGGGGGCCGGGTGCAGCTCGTCCTTGCCGTCCCGATTCAGACGCCGACGGGGCGGGCGGCGACCAGCCTCGCGGCCATCGTCGACCTTCGCGGGCTTGCGGACAACCTGACCCGCTTTGTGCCGAGGGACTCGGGGCGCTTCTACCTCACCACGGGGAACGGCCTGCTGGTCGCCGGAAAGGGACCTGCGGCTGACTCGGCCCTCGTCGTCCAGCTGCCGTCAGCCACGATCGGGAACCTGTCCGCCCGCCCCGGGCAGGCGCTCGAATACACCGGCTTCGGCAAGCGGGGGGTCCTCGGCACCATGGAGCCGGTCGAGCGCCTGCACTGGGCCGCCATTGCCGAAGTGCCCTCGACGGCGGCGTTCCGCCAGATCGAGCACCTGCGGAACGTCACCGCCGTCGTCGTCGCGATCATGTTTATCAGCGTGGGCCTCCTCGCGTATGCCCTCGGTCTGCTCATCGTCCACCCTCTGGACCGGCTCTCGGCGGGGGCGGCCACGGTGGCCCGCGGTGATCTCGCCGTCGATCTTCCGGTCGTCGGGGGTGGCGAGGTCGGCAAGCTCACCGAGGTCTTCAACCACATGGTGGCGCGCATCCGCGAGGGGCGCGACGCACTGCAGAAACTGTCGGTCACGGATGGTCTGACCGGGCTCTACAACCGCCGCCGCCTGATGGAGACCTTGGACGCGGAAGCGGAGCGGTCCCAGCGGGGCGCGGGGCCGTTCGCCGTGCTGATGGCCGACGTCGACCACTTCAAGAAGTACAACGACACGCACGGGCATCAGGCGGGAGACGAGGTGCTGACGCGGGTCGCGGCGATCCTCCGGGAAGTTACGCGCCAGGTGGACTGCGCGGCGCGCTACGGCGGCGAAGAGTTTCTGGTGCTGCTCCCACAGACGCCGATGGAAGGGGCCGCGGAAGTCGCCGAGCGTCTGCGCGCGCGGGTGAAGGACGCCGGGGCGAAAGCCGGGGGCGAGCCGGTGACGGTGAGCGTCGGAGTGGCGGAGTTTCCCAAGAATGGGGACACGCCGCAGGCGGTGATTGCGGCGGCGGACGCCGCCCTGTATCGCGCCAAAGCCGACGGGCGGGACCGCGTGGCCCGGTCCGCGGTGGCCGCGAGACCGTCGCGGAGTTCGGGGGCTAGCGCGCGCCGGCGGCGCGACGGCTGATCAGGGTCCGGTGAATCCAGCCCGACCTGCTTCCCTCGTCGGTGATCCGCACCCATTCATCCAGGTAGGAAAACGCAGTGATGTCCGCACCCGCTTCCAGGGTGTAGGCCACTTTGAAACTGGTGCCCGGTCCCGAGCGGATGTTGGCGTGGCCGGTGGTGTGCAGGGACAGGGGGATGGCGAACGGCACTTCGCCGGCCCGCAAGGTCGACCGGTCGATCCCCGACAGCCGTGACTGCCCCTCGGTGGCGAAGTTCTTCGCCTGGTTCGAGAGGTACACGACACCGCCGTAGTTCCCCTTGTCGAACTCGGTCGACGCCTCCCGCAACATCTGATTCGCGGAATTCAGCTCGGGCAGGGGCGACGTGCCGGCGTTGGTCTTGAGGGTCTGCACCGCCACCTGCGCTTCAGCCATGCCGGACGCCGCCTCGGCGCGCGTCGCCAGCGTCGAGACCTTGGCCATGGCCCGCACCACCTCGACCCGTGCATCGTCCAGCTGTTGCTGCAGCGCCTCGACCTCGGCGTCCCGCTCCATGTTCTGGAGCTCGAGCTGAGCGATCCGGCGGTCCTGTTCGGGGTCGCGGGTCGTCTGGTGGGTGGTGTCGGCTGCCGTCTTGGGGTCTGGCGTGGTCGCGGGTTTCTGACACGCCGCCACTCCCCAAAGGGCCAGGCCGATTCCAGCATTCCGTAGCCTCATAGGGCAGCTAATATGCCCCTCATTCCGGACCCTCGGGAGTACCGCATGCAGGCCCAGGAATCCCCGCAGGCTAGCGCCCCGATTCACGTGACGTGGTTGGGTCATGCCACCTTTGTGGTCGCCAGCGCCGGCGGCACGTCCTTCCTGATCGACCCATTTCTCAAAGGCAATCCCGCTACTCCGGATTCCCTGAACGACCCAGGCCGATATCGTCCCGCTGCCATCATCGTCACGCATTCGCACAGCGACCACTCGAGTGACGCCAAGGCCGTCGCGCTGGCGAGTGGCGCTCCGGTGATCGGCGAAGACGACTTCGTCAACTCGCTCGGGCTCCCTGACCGGCAGGTGATGGGCGGAAACGTCGGCGGGAGGTTCACGATCGGCGACGTGACTATTCATCTCGTGCCCGCGATGCACAGCAGCGCACCCGCAGGGCGTCCGATCGGCGTAGTGCTGACCTTCGCGGACGGCCGATCCCTCTATCACACCGGCGACACGTGGATCTTCGGGGACATGGCGCTCATCGAGGAGCTCTATCATCCCGCCGTCATCTTGCTGAATACCGGCGGCGGGCCCTATACCCAGGACCCGGCGACCGCCGCACTCGCGGTAAAGAAGTACTTTCACCCGGACGTGATCGTACCCATGCATCACCAGACCTTTCCGGGGCTCGCGACTGAGGAGGACGTGAAGCAGGCGTTCTCCGGAGACCCGAGGCTGCGTATCCTGCCGGTCGGCCAACGTGTGAGCTTCTGACCATGCACAGAGCGGCGGACGATCGCTACGACGGCATGCCCTACCAGCGGTGCGGGCGCAGCGGGCTTAAGCTGCCCGCCATTGCGCTCGGCCTCTGGCACAACTTCGGCGGCGTGGATCAGTTCGCGAACGCGCAGAGCATGCTGCTCCACGCGTTCGACCGGGGCATCACGCATTTCGATCTCGCGAACAACTACGGGCCCCCGCCGGGCGCAGCCGAGGAGACGTTCGGTCGGGTGCTGCGGGAGGACCTGGCCCCACACCGGGACGAGCTCATCATCTCCACCAAGGCCGGGTACCGGATGTGGCCCGGACCATACGGAGAGTGGGGCTCCCGGAAGTACCTGCTCTCCAGTCTCGACCAGAGCTTGAAGCGCATGGGGCTCGCGTACGTCGACATCTTCTATCATCACCGTCCGGATCCCGACACTCCGCTCGAGGAGACGATGGGTGCGCTGGCGCAGGCGGTGCGGAGCGGGCGGGCGCTCTACGTCGGGATCTCGTCCTATACGCCGGAGCAGACGCGCCGGGCGGCCGTCCTCCTCAAGGACCTCGGCGTCCCCTGTCTCATTCACCAGCCCAAGTACAGCATGCTGGTGCGCTCTCCGGAGAACGGGCTCTTCCAGGCCCTGCAGGAAGAAGGCATCGGTTGCATCCCGTTCTCCCCGCTCGCGCAAGGCCTGCTCACGGACCGCTATCTGAAAGGGATCCCGGCCGATTCGCGGGCCGCCAAGACCCACGGGTTTCTGCGACGGGAAGAGGTGACCGACCAGCGCGTCGAGCAGGCGCGGAAGCTGAACGAGATCGCGAAGACGCGCGGACAAACGCTGGCCCAGCTGGCGCTCGCCTGGGTGCTCCGGGAGCCGGTGGTGACGTCGGCACTGATCGGGGCCAGCCGGATCAGCCAGATCGACGACGCCATTGGCGCGCTGGCCGGCCGGACGTTTACCGCCGAGGAGCTCGGCGCCATCGACCAGATTCTGGGTTAGTTGAACGCCAGGTCGGTCAGTGTCAGGAAGTCCGAACAAACGGGAAATTCGCAAGGGGCAACGGAACGACTGACGCCCAGCCGGCGTATCCAGTAAGATGAGCCAGAACGGTCGGGGGGACCAATGATCCTGCCATTGCTTCTCGCGCTTCAGAACCCAGTCAGTCAGGCGAACGCTGCTCCAGATCGGCCCATCCGCGTCTGGATAGATGCCCCGGGGCAGGTGTCCCGTGGCCACGGCGTGCGGCTCTACATCAAGGCCGGGACAGCCGGGAGCCTGGTGGTGTTGCATTCGCGGACCGACGGGAAGATCGAGGTCCTGTTCCCCGCGCGACCCACCGACGATCCGCACATCACTCCCGGCACCTGGGAGTTGCGGGGCAAGGGGGAAGGCCCAATCTGGACAGTGGCCGAGCCCGACGGCACGGGGATGATTCTCGCGGCGCTCACTCCTGATCCGGTGTGGTTCGACGAATTCTCCCACGACGTGTCCTGGAACCCCGGCGCCCTGCAGCCGTCATGGGGTGCGGCGGATGCGGAGGGCGGAATGCAGGACATCGTCCAGCGCATGCTGGGAGATGGCGGGTTCACGTACGACGTGCTGACGTACACGGTAGCGCCCGAGGCGATCGCACAGGCGCCGGTGGTGCCGCAGGGCGCCGCGGCGTTCCAGAGCTCCGGCCAGTTCCAGAACCCCGATGACACGTTCCCGACGATCGACAACACGCCCCAGGACGCCACCAAGCTGTGTGACGTCTCGAACGCCGACGTGCAGTGCTCGTACTTCAACGATCCCCTGGTATTCGGCCGCGGATCCCGCCACGGTCGTCGTGGCCCCCAGCCCGCTCCGGCGCCCGCTTTGCCGACGCCCGCCAACCCGCAGGGGATCGCGCTGATGGTCACGCCGATTCACTCCAATCCCGCGCCTCATTCCCCGGGCCCCGTGGTCCAGCCCCGGAGACCGGTGCCCCAGGTCCCGGTGCGCACTCGCCCGTCCAATCCTGCGCCCGCTTCCTGGCCCACGGCTGGCGCGGTGCGTACACTGGCGTCGCACCCCGTGACCGGCGCCGAGCTGGGCCGGCTGGCCGGGGCGGCCCCAGCCGCGCGGGCGGCGATGGTGCTGCGCTACGTGCACGCTCCCATGCGTGAGACGGCGCCGGAGGCGTCGGGGCTGGCGGCGGCCGCGGTGGTCGCTGCGCCTCGATTGGAAGGTGCGCCGTCCGCGCCCACGACGGTGGCTGCCAACCTTCCGATCCGGGCCAACGGCACGATGTTGATGTCGCGCGCGGTACGTCCGGGCGCCACTGCAGGCGGCGCGCGGAATACGGCGGCGAGGGCCCCCGCGGTGGCCGCGCACCCCGCGGCGGGCGCAGCGGGCACGGTTGCTCCCCGCACCGGCGGCACCGTCGGTGGCTGGATGGTGATTCCGCGCCGGCGGTAGCGCGCTACAGCTTGATCAGAATCGCCGCGTTGATCCGGGTTTCGGACCCGCGGAGATCGGGCTGGAACCCTGCGACGACCGACCCCGGCGGGCCCTGATTCCCACCGGAGGGTGTGACCCCACCCGCGCCCGCGAAGTAGGGTACCGTCGCCGCGCGGTGATCGAGTTCCAGCCGGAGCGTCGCGAACTGGTCAGGCATGTAGTCGAACGTGGCCGACACATCCCAGGCTCCGAATTGATCGCCGGGGTTCTCCGTGAAGTACGGGGAGCCGGAGAACGCCGTCGCTCCATTTACGGGGGGCATCAGCACCAGGTAGCGCCCGGGATTGGTCATCGCCCCGCCCCCCACCGTCACCGCGTAGCGGTCGTGCCCGAACCAGAGGCGGTTGTAGAGCATGAATCCAGCGAAGTTCTGCGCCGGGCCGCCCGACCCCCGTCCTTCGCAACGCACGCCGCTCCCACTTTCGCATCCCAGATCGACGGTCAGAGAAAAGGCGGCCTTGTCGATCGCCGCACCCGGGACGTCGCGATACTTGATCTGGATGCTGTTATCCGAGTGGGCCCGCCACCGGTGCGGTAGGCCGAGCCAATCGTGGCCGTAGTATTCGTTCGAGAGCACGGACACCGTCGCGTTCGGTCGCCACAGCACCTGCCAGCCCACCCCCGGGGCTGAGTTGAACATCCCATACGACTGCCAGCCGTTCACGATCCACGGCTCGATCTTGAGCTTGTCGGAGGGGAAGATCTGAATGCGAATGCCGTTGAAGAACCAGGGTGTATTGGACGACACGTAGGACGGCTGGTACGCCCAGTTGTCGAAGTTGTAGTAGC
>DATBBZ010000044.1:0-12381 GCA_036270745.1 Gemmatimonadales bacterium
AAGCTCGGATCCGAGAAGACGCCCCCGCGGCTTTGCGTCCAGACCACGAACAGGGTCGAGCCCGGGCGGTACTCCCAGCGCAGCACCGCATTGATCCGGACCGACCGGGTGCGGAAATCGGGGTTCGCGAAGGTGAAGGAGTCCGTGGGCTGGGCCGCGTTCGGCGATACGTGGTAGGCCGAATCCGTCGGGTTGAACGTGATCGACGTGCCGTTCGCCCCGTACCGGTTGAAGGCGAAGGTCTTGGGCTGGGCCAGCTCTTTGAACCCGCCGTAGGACCCCGTGAAGGTGAAGGGCTGGGCGAACACCTCGAGAGACAGGGTGGGTGACACCGTGGCGCTGACCCACAGGGTCACGTCGAACTCGTGCTGGAAGAGCTGGGCGAACACGTAGCGGGTGCCGAAGGTGCTGTGGGCTGACGTGTCCGCCACGGCCGTCACGTACTGGGCCGCCGCAGGACCCACGGTGAGATTCGGCGTAATCGAGAAATTCAGGGCGCTGGTGGGGCGATATCCGATCTGCGGATTGACGTTGAAGCCCCAGCTCCCGGCCTGGGCCTTGTTGTACGACATCATGAACATGCCGGTGAAGGCCTTCCGCTGATCGGTCTGGAGCATCACGAAGCCGTTCCAGAACGCTGGCGCCAGGGCGAGGGGCCCACCGCGGGTCAGGCGGTCGTCGACCACCTGCGCCCCGTAGTTCCCCTGCACCTGGAAGAACCAGAAGTTGTTGAGGTTTCCGAAGTAGCTCGCGGTCACCGCCCGCTGGATCGGATTCCCGTCGTAGTTCCACGAGGGGCCCGCGGTCAACACCGCCCACGATTCCCGGAAAATGGGTCCCGGCGTCGTCTGATGCCGGGCGAGATACGCGTATCCCGAAATCCGGTCCACCCGCGGCTGGAAGCCGAGATCGTTCACCTCGAATCCCGGGGACGAAGTGGAGATCGCCGACCCCCAGAGCCACGTGCCCGCCAACTTGTCGAGGTAGACGTTGCCGTTGAATCCAGCCAACGACGTCCGCGTCGGATCGTAGCGGAACGCCTGGGCGTCGGGCCGCTGGTAGTAACGGCCCGGCGAAACCTGAGCGGCCTGAATCGCGGTCGTGTCGCCGGTGATGTACGAGCCACCGATGTCGGCGGCGAGCGCGTACGTGTTCTGGGACCAGAGCTGTTTGGTGTCGACGCCGAAGGTGTAGGCGCCGGAGTTGAGGCTCTTCAGCGAGGGGACGGACAGATCACGATTGACGGCCGTGATCATGGCGCCGTACGATGATCCTCCCCCATTCATCGTCCGGCGCACGCGCCCCACCAGAAAGTTCGAAAGGGGCTCCACCAGGTCACGGGACGTGAGTGCCGCCGTCGTATCCAGGACCGAGGCTTTTTCCTCGGACGTCACCGCGTCCAGCATGCCCACCGACCATCCCGACGGCGTTTTTCCGGTCAGTTTGGCGGCGCCGAGGATGGAGGTGTTGGCGGGATAGTCGACGAAGTCCCCGGAGGAATAGACCGACCCCTGCGGGGGGCGGCCGATGCGGCGCGAGTAGAAGAACCGGGGCGTGGATCCAAAGTTCGCCAGGCCTCCGGAGCCGCCGCCGAAGTTGAAAATGTCGGCACCCTCTACGAAGAAGGGCCGGTGCTCGGGCAGGAATTGCTCGAAGGCCGTGAGGTTCACGAATGCGGGATCGAGCTCCACTTGGCCGAAGTCGGGATTGATGGTCGCATCGAGGGTCAGGAATGAGCTGACGCCGTACTTGAGGTCCAGCCCCGCGTTCCCCGAGTACGCGCTCGTCTTCGAGAACGGGTCGCCGGGCTGTCCGGCGGGCTGGAAGGTGCCCGAGCCCGACGAGTAGGGGAGCAGCTCGAGGCGGCGGGGAGCCGGGATGTTATGCAGCCCGCCCAGATGGGCGAAGCGCGAGACGAACCCGTTCTCGGTCTTCCCGACGAACGGGAAGAGGTCGAACTCGTTCTTCCGGAGAATGGTCCGGACGAATCGGATGCCCCAGATCTGATCGGTGGCGCGGGAGAAGCGGAGCTGCGAGAACGGGATCCGCTCTTCCGCCGTCCAGCCGAGGGAATCGACGGAGGTGACGGCGGTCCAGATGGGGTCCCAGGACTGGTCCGAGAAGTTGCCGTCATCGCCGAATTGGATGTCGCCTTTGACGCCCGTGGGGGTGATGTCGAAGCGGAACGCGGTGCGGTGGTCGTGGTAGCTGTCGATCAGGACGCGGAAGTCGTCGCTCTGGGTGAAAGTGTCGCGGCGTCCCAGGTGATGGGCGATCAGGGCCGCCGAGTCGTCCCAGGCCCGGATGCCGACGTACAGGGCGTCGTCGGTGTAGAGGACGCGGACTTCAGTGCGCTCGGAGGCGGGTTGCCCCTCGTGGGGATCGACCTGCCGAAAGTCGGTGACCGCGGTCGCGGTCTGCCAGACCGGATCGTCGAGCTTGCCGTCCATCACCGGCGCCTGCTGCACGCGGATGGCCGTGGCCATGGGGGGGACGAGTCCGTTGGAATGACGCAGGGCACTGGAATCGGCAGCGGGGGTCGAGGTGCGTTGGGTCTGGGGACCCTGCAGCAGCAGGAGGAGTGCGAGCATACGAGTTCGGACGTTCAGCCCCGCGACTTGGTTGCACGGGGAAGTCAGGGAGATGTGAAAGAGAGTCGGTCCGGGGACGAACCGCCGTCCCGGCAGGACGAACGGTCCATCCCGGACGCCCAAGGTGCCAGGCTACTTCCTGGTCAGGAGCTCCTCGAAGAGGGCGAGCGCCCGCGGATCGTCCGACTGACCGAGCCAGAAGATCGCTTTCTTCCGGATCTCCGGGTCCTTGTTGGTGCGAGCGATCGAAATCAGGGCGGGTACGCCCACGTCGTTGCGTTGCTGCGAGAGCGCGAACACGGCGGATTCGCGGACCTCGCGGTCGACGTCGTTCCCCTGGGCCAGTGAGTCGAGACCCTTGGTGGCGGCGTCGCCGGCCGCCTGGCCGATCCAGAACACCGCGGACTTCCGGGTCGCCCGGGGGACGTCCTCGTTCCGCGCAAGCTTGAAGAGATCGGGCCACACGGTGACCGAGTCGGCCAGGGTGACCGGGAAGATCGCTTCTTCGCCGACGTGGCTGGTCGCGGTGCGCGCCAGGTCGAGCAGGTAGGCCACGGCCTCCTTGTCGCCGACGACACCCAGGTCGGTGGTGCCGGCCTCGGCGGGCTTCCACTCACCGCCCACGTAGGCGCGGACACGCGTGACCTTGCCGCCCGCGACGCGCAGGACGATCCGGACCGGTCCTTCCTCACAGGGACACGTCGTCACGTCGACGTCGTGGTCATCCCGCGAGTACCTGTGGTTGTTTCCGCAGTCCCCGTCGTCGCAATCCATCGAGATGTTGTTGCTGCCGTTCCCGCACACGCCGGGACGGGACGCGAACGTCATCCGCACTTTGCCGTCCGGGGCGCTCGACACCCGGCGGCCGATGCCCTGGGCGCGGGCGGCACTCCCGAAGAGGAGCGCCGCGCCGACTGCCGTCAGGGCCGTCAGGGCCCGAATCATTGGCTGATGACCTCCTGCAGGTACTGCACGGCCTTGGGATCGTGGGACTGGCCGATCCAGAAAATCGCCTTCTTGCGGAGCTCAGGGTCGGTGTCGTGCTTCGCGATGTCGATCAGCTTGTCGAGCGCCGCGCCTTCGTGGCGCTGGGAGTAGACGAAGATCATCTGCTCCCTCATGTCGCGGTCCTTCATCCGGTCGTACAGCCCGGTGAGCCGCTCGAGCGACACGTCGTTCGACTGGCCGGCCCAGAAGAGGGCCTTCTTCCGCATGTCGACGTCTTCCTGGCCATTGGCCGCCAGATCCATCAGCCAGTTGACGTTGTCGGCACCGCCGATCTGCGAGATCGCGAAGATCGTCTTGTCCTTCAGGTCGTTGTCTGTCAGGCGGCCGTACAGGGTCCGCAGATAGTCGGCGTTCGCTCCGCGCCCCTGCTGAGAGAGCCAGAAGATCGCGTCGGCCCGGGCTTCCACCGGCGCGTTCGCACGCTCCGCTTCGTCCCGCAGCATTTGCGCGGCCTGCGGCGAGTTGATCTGGGACAACGCGAACACCGCCTTCTTCTGCAGGTCCGGATTCGACGAATTCAAGAGGATCGAGTCCAGCGCGCTCGTGGCTTTGGCGCTCCCCACCTGGGAGAGCCAGAACACGGCCTGCTCCCGCACCTCTTCATCCGGATCGTTCCGCGCGGCGCCGAGGAGGATGTCTTCGGTCTCCGGGGTGTGTTGCTGGGAGATGATGAAGATCGCCTTGCGCCGCAGGGACACGGAGCAGGTATCGCGACGCTCCAACACTTTCTTCAAGACGGGGACTGCGCGGTCGGCGTCCATCTGCAGCAGGGCGTTGAGCGCCGCGATCCGGGGGTCGTCGTCATCGTTGCCGTTGGCACATCCACCCTGGGTCCGCGACGTATCCACGGAGCGGGCGTGGCGATCGATCCAGGCCCGCGCATCCGGATCCCCCTGCTGGGCGAGCGCACCCTGCACTTGGGCGTACAAAGACTCTCCATCGCCGCGGGTGGCCGCGTCCGCGTAATGAGTCCTCTGATAGTCGAGCACGCTCCGAGCCTGCTTCAATTTCGAAGGCTCTGCGGTCTTGTAGAGCGAGAAGGCCTGCCAGTAATAGGAGTCTGGCGTGTAGTCCGACTTGGGGTACCGCTTGGCCAGGTCGGCGAAGGCGGCCGCGGCCTCGTTGTAGCGTCCCCGGTTGAGCAGGGAGCGGGCCGCCCGATAGAGTGAGTCACCCGGGTCGTCCGCGTTCCAGCCCGCGGGCGCGCGCGCGAGCTCCGGAGCGGCCTCGGCCCGGGCGGTCACCGCAGGGACGGCCGCGACGGCCCTGAGCCTGGCGACGGCGTGAGCGACACGGGCCAGCGGCACCGGAGGCACCGGCGCAGTCGCCGGTACTTGCGTGAACGTGGCGACGGCTCTGAACAGGAGATGCAGGAAAACCATTAGAGTGCTCCTCGTGGAGTAGACCCCGGTGCCGGGCTGACCGCCCGCAACCGGAGCATCACGCTTCGTTGATCGAGTCCTTGGTTGATCAGATCCACATCGTTCCGGTCGTTCCGGGCCGGCAGCTGGGCGATCTGGACCAGCATCACCTCGAGATCCTGCAAGAGGCTCGCGAGGCGGGGGTCCCTGGCGGCAGGGGAGTTCAGCATCAGGCGCGTCGTGACGAGCAAGTCCTGCGCCTGGAAGGCGAAGTCCGCGTCCACTTTTCCGTTCCGCGACTCGGCGCGGAAGCTGGTGAGCAACGCCTCGGTGCGGGTGAGATAGGGCACCGCGGCCACACGATACACGAGATCCGAATCGGCTTTGGCGGCGACGGCCGCCGACTTCCCGGAGCCCATGCTCCAGCGGCCGATCCCGATGCCGAGCAGGAGGACCGCGGCGGCGGCGCTCCAGGCCATCCAGCGGCGGAGCGGAACCACCTTCGCGGCCTCGCGGCGCCGCGCACGCTCCGCCATGATCCGCGTCCACATTTCATCGCGGGGCGTTTCGGGCGGACGGTTATAGTCCTGGGCCATACGCGTGAGCTCCTGCTCGAAACGGCTGTCCTTGTCGTCGTTCATCCGATCCATTCTCCCGCAAAGTCGGCCAGGGCCAGTCGCAGCTTCGCCCGGGCACGTGATAACTGAGCCTTCGAGGTGCCGGACTCGATGGCGAGCGCGGCTCCGATCTCCTCGTGCGTGTAGCCTTCGACGTCGTGCAGCAGGAACACCGTCCGGTATCCCTCGGGCAGGGCATCGATCGCCTGCGCCAACCGTCTTTTCAGATCCGGCTCGGCGTGCTTCCGGGTCGCGGTGACGGCGTCAGCTTCTTCGATGTCCGCCTCGCGTTTCCGGAACCGCTTCACCTTCCGGAGCCCGTTCAGGGCCACCGTTGTCCCGATGCTGTGGAGCCAGGTCGAGAAGGCCGACTCACCGCGGAAGGTGTCCAGCCGCTCGAACGCGCGGATGAACGTCTCCTGGGTGAAGTCGCGCGCGAGGTCGTCGTCCCCGGCCATGCGATATGACAGCCGGTAGACGCGGTCCACGTGTGCGTCGTACAGCGCCCGCTCCGCCGCCGGATCTCCGGCGCGCACTCTGGCGATCAATTCACGGTCGTCCACGGGGCTCCGGAGAACGGGGGCTCCTTGCTACCAAGCGATCTGACACAGGTGGGGGGAAAAGGGTTACGTGGGGTTTACCTGGTCCCGAACAGCCGGTCTCCCGCGTCGCCCAGACCTGGCAGGATGTAGCCCTTCTCATTGAGCTGGCGGTCGAGGGCAGCGGTGAAGACGGGGACGTCCGGGTGGGCGTCGAGCATGGCCTTGACGCCGGGGGGGGCCGCGACCAGACACAGGAAGCGGATGCGGGAGGCGCCGGCCTTCTTGAGGGCCTGCACCGCGGCGACGGCGGAGCCGCCGGTGGCGAGCATGGGATCGAGCACGAAGAAATCCCGCGATTGCTCGCCCGCCGGAATCTTGAAGTAGTAGTCCACGGGCTGGAGCGTCTCGTGGTCCCGGTAGAGCCCGATGTGGCCGATGCGGGCCGACGGAATCAGCTGGGCGATGCCTTCCACCATGCCCAGCCCGGCCCGGAGGATGGGCACCAGCGTGAGCTTCTTGCCCGCTACCTGGACCCCGCGGGTCCGCTCGAGCGGCGTCTCGATCTCGATGGGCTCGAGGGGCAAGTCCTTGGTCACTTCGTACGCCATGAGCATCGCGATCTCGCTCGCCAGGAGCTTGAAGTCGCGGGTGGAGGTCCGCTTGTCCCGGAGCAGGGTGAGCTTGTGCTGAATGAGCGGGTGCGCGAGCACCGTGAGGTTCGGCAACGGCTGAGGCATGGTCCCAACCTACGGACACGGTGATCGGTTGCAAGCGGGCCGCGCGCTGATACTTTTGCCTCGCGATTCGGGAGGTCCCCCATACCGGAGAACGCCGCCGTGAACCGTGTGCTGAAGCTCGCCCTGCTTCTGGGACTCGCTGCGTCCCCCCTGGCCGCGCAGAAGAAAAAGCTCGCGGTGATGGATTTCGACTACAGCCAGGTCCGCTCGTCGGTGAGCGACATCTTCGGGTCCGACGTGGACGTCGGGAAGGCGATCGCCGACCTGGTCTACGCCGCACTCCAGAAGAACGGGAGCTACGATCTGGCGCCCCGCCAGCCGACTCCTGCGGCGAACCGGCAGAACGCCGGGGCCGCGCAGACCCTCGCCCAGCAGACGGGCGCCGACGTGGTGGTGATGGGGACGGTGGCGGCGTACGGCAAGCAGACCGGGCAGACGGCCGGCATTTCGATCGGCGGCATCGGCATCGGCAAGAAGACCACGATCGCCTTCGTCCAACTCACGACGCAGCTCGTCACGGCGGCCTCTCCCGCACCCGCCGCCATGGCCGCGGGGCAGGGCGACGCCAAGGGCTCTGGCACGTCGCTCCTCGGCAACGTGAACGTAGCCGGGCTCGCCGCCAACGGCGAAGTCAACATGTCGGGCGGAGATTATCAGAAGACCATCATCGGACAGGCCACCCAGAAGGCGGTGGACGACCTGAGCGCGTCGGTGGTCTCAAACGCCGGCTCGATCGCGTCGGCGAAGCCGGCACCGGCGATGTCCTCCATGCCTTCGATGCCATCGGCGCCCGCAGCGCCTTCCGGTCCCGCGGCGCCCCTCCCGTCGGCGTACACCACGCCGATTGCCGGGCCGTTTATGTGGGTCCCGTACAACTTCCAGGGCACGGAGCACTTCAAGTACACGGTCAGTATGGTCGAGAACCGCGTGCCGACGCCGGGCATCTACACGCTCGACGCGTCGAAGAACGGCGGCAACGTCCAGGTCAATGTCGTGTGGTCGCTCGGCGCCGATCATGGCACGGGGACACTGATCTTCCAGCCCGGAATGGCGATGATCTCTCCCATGCAGCTCATGAGTCTGGGCCCAGCGGGGGCACTCCTTTTCAATCCGGCCCTCGGCTTCATGTTCGCCGGACAGCAGTGGGTGCCCGGTTCCGGCTGGAGCCAGACGCACAACGGCGAGACCGTGGAGTTCAAGGTCGAGGGGAATTGCTCCGGCGCCGGCGTGCAGGGGTCGCATGGCGTCGTCCGGAAGAATGGAGTGGTGGTGTGGGACATGTGTGTGGCGCCGAACGTCGGGCTCCCGTTGGCCGAGACGTTCAATCAGGACAACGGCAGCGGCAACTTCACGATGACTGCTGTGGAATTCCATCCGTAGAAAACGGGGAAGCGGGAGGAGGGAAGGGGGAAGCGGCTTGGCTCCGCTTCCCCCTTTTTGACGGCGCTTACCGGCGCTTCTTGGACTTCTTCGCTGCCTTTTTCTTCTTGGCTGGTTTCTTCCTGGGCTTCGCCCTCTTAGCCGCGGGCTTCTTCTTTGCAGCCTTCTTCTTCGGCTTGCCCTTGGCTTTGGCGGGCTTCATGGCTTTGGGCGGCTCGAAGGTCGCGAAGCCCGCGCCCTGCGGATCCATTCCGCCGATGATTTGGCCGCCGCCGGGCACTTCCATCGGCCCCATGACGACCTTGCCGCCATTCTGCGTCGTGTACTCACCTGATTTCACGGCGCTGGGGACGGTGATGTAGCAGAGCCAATGGGGCGGGGCCGGCATGTCCTTCGGCTTGGTGTACATGCCGCCCAAGTCCCGGGTGCCGCCGGCGTTCCGGAAGACCTGATAGACCCCCAGATCGGCACCCATGTCCATGGCCTCGCGCTTCTCCCAGCCGAATAGAGAGTGGTAGAAGCTCCACGCGGCGTCCAGGTTGCCCGCAATCATTTCGTGCCAGGAAAATTCCCCGAGACCCGGCTCCGGGTCGGGCGAAATCCCGTTGCTCCCCTTGTAGACGGCGAACGTGGCACCCTGGTTGTCCGCCAGGATGGCGAAGCGTCCCATGCTCGGGATGTCGTTCGGGGAGACGTAGGTGCGGCCCCCCATCGCGGTCGCCTTCCGGACCGTGTCGTCCACGTCCGTGACTTCGATATAGGGAACCCAATGCGACGAGCTTCCCATCTGGCGCGCCTGCTGTGGGAGCTCCATCACGCCTCCCACCCCGACCTTGCTGCGGGTCATCAGCATTTGGTAGGTCGGGTCTCCAGCGTGCGGCTGCGCGGTCCAGCCGGCGAGCTTGCCGTAGAACTTGATGGCGCCGGCGGGATCAGTGGTCATCAATTCGTGCCAGCAGAATCGGCCGGCCGTGGGCATGGGGGTCATGGGCCTCTCGGTTCAGGGGATGCGGGGCGCAAAAGTTATTTCGGTCCGGGGCGGGTCGGAAGTCATCGCTCGGTGAGGGAGCGCTGCGTCGGGGCAACAACTGAAATCGGGAACCCGGCGCCCTTCCTCTGGTATGTGCACTGACGGTAGCAGTGCCGTTACCGTCCACACAGGAGGTGCTCCATGCACTCGCTTCACCTGAAGCTCGCACTTGCCGGCGGTCTCCTGATCGCCCTTCCCGCCGTCGCCCAGACCTACGGCGACTCCGCGAAACCCCAAACGAAGGCGCAGACGTTCAGCGCGACTCTCACCGGGACGCATGAGGTGCCGCCGGTCAACACGATCGGCACTGGAATGGCCAGGTTCACGGTGAAGAACGACTCGACCATTGTGTTCGACCTGTCCCTGAAGGGTGTGCCCGACGTGACGGGAGCCCACATCCACCTCGGTGCCGACGGGACGGCCGGGGAAGCGGTGGCCACGCTCATACCGGGTGCCGCCCCGGGTGGGAAGCTCAGCGGGACGATTTCGCCCAAAGAGCTGCGTGGGACCACTATGTCCCAACTGATCGCGGCCCTGAAGTCCGGAGGCGCTTACGTGAACGTACACACCAAGACCCATCCGGACGGTGAGGTGCGCGGAGAGATTATGCCCGGCGCGTCGTCGACGGTGAGCCAGGTGATGCAGTAGCCCGGCGGCGTGGGGAACGCGGTGGACGGAGGGGTCGGGCGGGTGCCCGGCCCCTTCTTCGTGGCCGCTCGGCGGCGAGGCGTTCGTCCCTTGAGGCTTCCTGTTGCTGGCGGCGGAGGTCGGCGTCGCGGCGGGCGAAATACTCGTCTTCGTTGCGGTGGAGATTCGGTCGAGTAGGGCGGACGGTCATAGGAGTTCTCTCCAGAAGGCTTCATTCATATGTACGGACGGTGGCCGTTTCACCGAACGGCACCGTTGCCAGGTGGGACTTCCCCAGCCCAAGCTGGGCCGGGTAAGTTGTTGCCCTGCCTTATCGGCCAGGTAGCTCAGTTGGTAGAGCAGCGGACTGAAAATCCGCGTGTCGCCGGTTCGATTCCGGCCCTGGCCACTCGATAACTCCAATGCTGATCCTCTATTGTAGAAGCGCCCCGGCGACATCGTCGGGGCGCTTCGTGCGACTATGGGACAAACTGTGGGGCTCTAGGCCGATTTGGGGGAGAGCAAGTCGGCCATCACCCGGGCATCCTCGCCCCGATCACGTTGCATCGTATAGCGCCGCGTCATGTCCGGTGTGGCGTGCCGCAAGGTGCGCTGGACGCTCGCCTCGGGGCGTCCCGCGTCGGTCAGCCATTGTCCACATGCGTGGCGCAGGTCGTGCAGCCGGAGGTCGGGCGCTCCCTCGGTCGCACATCCCCTTTTCCAGTAGATCCTGAGCCACCCATAGGCGAGCGGCGCTGGCACGGCGGCCTTGATCCAAGGCCACAAGCGCTCGTCCACGCGGATCACGTCGACGGACGCCGCGGTCTTGGTTCCCGGCACCCGGATTGAGCAGGTATGCGGGAGCAGGTGTTCCGTGGTTAGAGCAAGGTACTCACCTACGCGGAGCCCCGTGGCCGCCAGCGTGATGTACGCTGGTCGGAACTGTTCGGGAATGTGAAGCAGAACGGCCCGAAACAGACTGGGAGTGATGTCGGGCACGCGCCCGACCTCCCGCCGAAGCGGGAAGGATGACAGAACGTGACGCCGGAACGGGTGATGGACGTCACCCAAGATCATCGAAAGAAACCGCGAAATAGCGCGTCGCAGATGGTTCCAGTCTGCGGCACTTCCCGACCAGTTCCGTTCGAGTTTGTGCCAGTCGACGTGCTCGAGGTCTCCGATCTTCGCTTGCGGCTTGAGGATATTTGAGCGCTCCAAGGCCCCGAACGACACCTGATACCGCCGGCGGGTCTCCGGGGCTCGCGCACTCTCCGGCACCCAGGCTGGCACGGCTTCCCAGAGAGGACGGACGAGTATGATGTCGCCAGTGATAAACCCGAGGCGGTTCTCGCGATCGGCCGCATAGAGCTCGCTCAAGCCGATCCGACCATCTCTGAGCGCACGCAACAAGTCCAGCCGACCCCGCTCGGCGAGTCGGGTCACCAGGTCGTTGCGTTTCCTGAACTCTGTTACGGTTTTCGCGCCGCTCGCCACGGCAACGCGGCCGATGCCGGGAAAGACCCGGTCGATCCGGAAGCTGCCGCGGGCTGAGACCCGGTGGGGCATACTGCCTCCCTATGTTCTTCGATCCATTCCCAAACATCCGCCTCGAACCACCGCACGGTGCTGTGGCCGAGGGTCAGCTTTCGGCCGACGTTCCGCCTGACCCAGGCGGGTGACACGGTCCCTCCGAAGCAATCAGCGGCGACCTGTTTCGCCGTTATGAGCCGACCCCGGTTAACAGGTGCAGCGGGGGTGTCCATCAATAGTCCGACGTGTTACGGGGCAGGCGGCCGCCTTTGCCACCGACCAGTACCTCGCGACGGAACCGCCGCAGTTCCCACAGGGCAATCATGGAAATGCCATCCCGCGTCTGGTCTGGGAGCAACCCGTCTCGGACGTACCGATTCACGCTCATCACGCTTTTTCCCAGAAAGGCCGCGGCCTCGATCTGCGTGAGGTAACCCCGCGGGCCGATCTCGGTCTCGTATTCACGTCCCCTCACCAGGCGCACGAGCGTGATGCCGGCATGAGGTCCGGGGGGATTGTCTTCGTAGACCGTTATGAGATCTGGGCGGGCACGTCCCATAGTGTTATTGCTATCATCTCAGATCGCTCCTGTCAAGGATCCTGGTTCCTACGTCGCCGACTATAGACCAACGGAGTTGCCAGCGTACTCCAATTGAGATTCCACCGACCCCCCGACCGACCCCCAGGCCGTCCCCCGACCGTACCCCGACCGTTCCACCGACCGTTCCACCGACCCCCAACCGAGGGTGCAACCGAGGATGCACCGACCGTTCAACCGAGGTTTCGACCGACACTTGTCCGAGATGCAGACGAGATTCCGGGATTCGCTCCCGATTCACCCAATTCGCGCCACTCGTGGACCGATTCCGGCGTTGGCGGTAACCGAAGCGTGACTTGACACCGGGCTTTCCTGGCTGAAACGTCGCCGTTCACTCACGATTCTTGTGTCGTTTCATCC
>DATBBZ010000045.1:0-6659 GCA_036270745.1 Gemmatimonadales bacterium
CCCACGGAGGTCCAGGAGGTAGGCTGAGTACCCCTTCTGCTTCAGCGCGTCGGCGGTCTCGGTCCAGCGTCCGCCGTGGTCGGACCAGCCGTGGATGACGAGGACGGCGGCCCTGGGGTGCGGGGTCTCGAAGGCGTCGAAGACCAGCTGCAGGCCGTCGGGAGCGGTGAAGGTCGGCATCAGCGGCTGGGACGGCCCGGCAGGAAGCGACGTCGAAGGAGGTCGAGTGCCGTCTGCGCACTGCGGCCCCGGATCTCCTCGCGGTTCCCTGGGAAGGTTCGCTTCACGGCCGTGGTGTTGCCGTCTACCAGCACCGCCAGCCAGACGGTACCCACAGGTTTCTCCGGCGTGCCCCCTCCCGGCCCCGCGACGCCGGTCACTGCGATGGCACAAGAGGTCTTGAAGACCCGCGCGGCCCCCGCCGCCATGGCGCGCGCCGACTCTTCGGACACCGCGCCATGCTGCTCGAGTACCTCCGACGGGACGCCCAGCTGCTCCCGCTTCACGTTGTCAGCGTAGCCCACCACCCCGCCCACGAATGCGGCCGACGCGCCCGGAACGGCGGTGAGGCGCGCTCCCACCATGCCGCCCGTGCACGACTCCGCGACTGCGAGGGTCTTGCCCTTCGCCTTGAGGATCTCCAGCACCGCCGCCGCGAGGAGGGTATCCTCTTCGCCATAAAAATGATCGCCGAGCTCTTTCCGGAGGCGGTCGCCGCCGGACGCCAGGAGGCGATCGGCCTCTTCCGGGAGGACGGACCACGCGGTGAGCCGGAGATCCACGCCCTCGACGGACGGGAGGTAGGCGAGGGACAACGGGGCCAGGGATTCCTCTAGTGCCCCGATCCGCTCAGCGAGCGCCGACTCGGACACGCCGGTGGTGCGGAGGGTACGGGAGCGCACCACGCGTGCACCGGCCTTCCCCTGGTGGGCGATCATCCGGGGCAGGACCTCCTCGACCAGGAGCCCGCGCATTTCGGAGGGCACGCCGGGCAGCAGGATCACTACCCGCCCCGCGTCCTCGATCCACAGGCCGGGCGCACTGCCCCGCGGATTCGGCAGCACGGTCGCACCCTCGGGCACCTCGGCCTGATTCCGGTTGACCGCCGGCATGGGCCCGCGGCCGAGCCGTTTGAAGCGCGCCTCGAGCGCCTTCAGCAAGGCTTCGTCGAGGTAGAGCGGTTTCCCCAGCAGGTCCGCCACCACCTTCTTGGTCATGTCGTCGTTGGTCGGCCCCAACCCGCCCGTCGCCAGGACGAATCCCGTGCGCTCGAGTGCCGCGCCGACCGCCTCCGCGATGGCCTTGGGACGGTCCGGGACGGTGGTCCGCCGGATGACTTCGATGCCGGCGGCGGCGAGCGCCCGCCCCAGCTCGGCCGCATTGGTGTCGACGGTGTGGCCCAGCAGGAGCTCGGTCCCGATGGTCACCAACTCGAGATTCAGAGGGCGTCCTTCAGAATGGCCCGGTACCGGTAGAGGTAGATCACGAGCGAATACATCGTGAGGATCACGGCCATGGCGAGCGTGATGGTCACGAACCAGCCGTGGACTTCGTTCCAGGTGGTCCGCCAATACCCGGTCCAGCCGTATTTGGCCAGCGCGTCCTTCCAGGCGAACCACGCGATGGTGGCGCCGATGAAGATGTTCTGCACCGTAGCCTTGAGCTTTCCCGGGCCCATGGCCGGAATGACGACGCCGCGCCGCTGCGCGAACCAACGGAACGCGGTGATGAGCAGCTCGCGGCCCACCAGGATGAGCAGGACCCAGACCGGCATGCTGCCCCACCAGGGGATGCGGTAGTCGACCGTGATGGTGGGATGCCGGGTGAGCCAGAAGATGGGGACCAGCATCGCGAAGAGCAGGAGTTTGTCCGCGACGGGATCGAGCAGCTGGCCGAGCTCGGAGATCTGGTTGTATTTCCGGGCGTAATAGCCGTCGACGATGTCGGAGACGGCTGCGGCGAGGAAGATGAAAAAGCAGAAAACCTTGGGCCAGTACCCTTCGATGAACGGCAGGAGCGCGATGATGGGCGTCAGGGAGATCCGCGCGATGGTGAGGATGTTCGGCAGCGTCCACGTCCACCGCACCGGGTTTGCCCCCGTCAGCTCAGAGTCTTGAGGACCGACTTGCTCACGGCCTTGAGGGTGTCGAACACGCCGTCGCCCCGGACCGCCACGGCTTCCATGTACGGCGCCCGTCCCATCCACTCGGAGTCGACCTTCTCGACCAGGTTCTCCCCCGGGTGCGCCGGATCGGCGACCACCCGCTGCTGGGCCGCGTCCTCGACGACCCAGCCGGGATTGAGAGCCGCCTGCAGGTCCTTGATGGGCGCGGCGTTCGGCAGGTCCCGCTTGTTGTACTGGATCACGAACGGGATCTTAGTCAGATCGTAGCCATACTCTTTTGTGTTGTCGTACAGATTCTGCATCGACTCCACGTTGGCTTCCATCCGCTCGATCTGGCTATCCGCCACGAACACGATGCCGTCGACGCCCTTGAGGATGAGCTTCCGGCTGGCGTTGTAGTACACCTGGCCCGGCACCGTATAGAGGTGGAAGCGCGTCTTGAACCCGCGAATGGTGCCCAGGTCCACCGGGAGAAAGTCGAAGAAGAGCGTCCGCTCGGTCTCGGTGGCGAGCGAGATCATCTTGCCGCGCGTGTTGGGGGCAACCTTCCCGTACACGTGCTCCAGGTTGGTGGTCTTGCCGCCCAACCCGGGCCCATAGTACACGAGCTTGCAGTTGATCTCCCGGGAGGCGTAGTTGATCATCGACATGTGATCGCCCCCCGCTCAACCGAACAGTTTGTCAATTTCGTCTTCCGCCCCTTCGAGGATGCCCTTCTGCGGGCCACCCGACGCCACCCGGTTGAACATTGCCTCGAACACCTTGTTCAGATTGTCGACCGCGCCCTTGGCCTTGAGCTTGACGAGACCGAGCGTGGCACGCTGGTCGAAGAGGACCACCAGGATCACCCGGCGGGCCACGTCGGCCAGGAACATCGATTCCTTCTCACCCTGGTGCACCAGGGAGGCGAATTCGGCCTCGCCGATCATCTTGGCGAGCTGATCGTTGGCGCTGAAGTCGGCTGCGGTGAGGGACGCGAACGCGGTGGGATCGAACTGCGGCTGCTCGCCCACGGTGGCCACGAGCTGACCGGTCCGGTCCACCAGCAGGGCGCACCGCGCGTTCGATTCGCGCAGGAACGCCTGCAAGTGCGTCTGGATCTGTTTGAAGTCGTTCTCGGAGAACGACCAGCTCGCCGCACCCGTCATCACACCCCTCGGGTCAGTCCCTAGTCCACCATCTCCCGTCGCGCCGCCAAGGCCTGTGCGATCGTGACGCCGTCCGCGTACTCCAGGTCTCCGCCCACCGGCAGCCCGCGCGCGATGCGGGTCACCCGCACCCCCGTGGGCGCCAGCAGCTGCTGGAGCCAGGTGGCCGTGACGTCCCCTTCCATGGAGGGGTTCGTGGCCACGATCACTTCCCGCACACCGTGCCCGTTGCCGACCCGGGCCAACAGGGATTCGCCGTTCAGATCTTCGGGACCCACGCCGTCGAGGGGCGACATGCGCCCGCCCAGTACGTGGTACCGGCCCCGGTACCGGCCCGCCCGCTCGATCGCGTTCGCGTCGGCCGCCTCCTCGACTACACAGAGGACGGTGTCGTCACGACGGGGGTCCGTGCAGATGCCGCACGGATCCTGATCCGAGAGCGTACCACAGGTACTGCAGGCCCGCACCTGCTCCCGCACCCGCCGGATCGCCTCGGCCAACCGGCCGGCGTCCTCGACCGGTTGCTTCAAAAGATGAAACGTGAGTCGCTGCGCGGTTTTGCGTCCAATCCCGGGGAGCTTGGCCAGCTCCGTCACGAGATCTTCAATGGCTGACACGGTGCCTTACGACGGCAGTTGGAACGGAAACGGCAACCCTGGAGCCAGTTTCTTGACTTCGGCCTGCGCCAGCTCGGCCGCCCGTTTCTGCGCCTCCGCCACCGCCGCGAGCACGAGATCTTCGAGCATCTCGACGTCGCCCTGCTTCACGGCCTCGGGGTCGATCCGGACCGCCCGGATCCGCCCCTGCCCGTCCGCGGTCACCTGCACCACGCCCCCACCCGCGGAAGCCGTTACCGTCTGCTGTGCGAGCTGAGTCTGAATCTCCGACAATCGGCCCTGCGCCTGCTGCGCGATCTGGAGCAGGCTGGATAAATCCGCCATACGTCGAAAGTTACCCCTCGTCTAATAGTGTTGCAAGCTATTCGAGTATCTCGAGATCCAACGCATCCACCGCCGCCGACAGCGTCGGATCCTTGGCGCGGAGCACCCGCAGCCGCTCGGCATTGGCCGTGGCCTCGGTCAAACGCGCGGAGGGCGCCGCCAGGTTCCCCACGGGCGCGGGCGCGGCCACCGCGTCCAATTCGATGCGCACGGGACCCGCGAAGTGCGGCTCGAGCAGGCGAGTGATGGACTCACGCTTCCGCTCGATCCCGTCCCGGTGGGCGGCGGCGATCCGGAGCACCACGACGCCCTCCCCGACCGCGCTGACTTCGCTGTCGGCGAGCAGCGTGGGCAGGAGCGGTGACGTGAACCGGCTCTGCTCGACCACGCCGGGCCACAGCTGGCGCGCGCGCTCGAGCGTGAGCGCTCCGCGTTCGGCCGGTCCCGTGGAGACGGCGGAGGCCGTCGAGGCCGTCGGGGCCGTCGGGGCCGTCGGGGCCGTTGCCGGCGCGGGAGAGGCCGAATCCCGAAGCTCTCGAGGCCCGCCTGAAGGGGGGGGCGCCGGCGCGGGTGCCGGTCCGCGGGGTGGTAGGGGTGCGGACGCGCCCGATCCCGGGTCGCCCAGCGCCCGGATGACCTCGGCGAGTTGGACCGTCTGATCGAGAAGCGCCCAGCGAAGCAGGAGGAGCTCCACCACGAGTCGCTGGTTGCCCGAGTGCCGGATCTGCCCTTCCGACTCGGCGAGCATGGACAGGAGCCGCACGACGTCCCCGGTCGAGAACCTGGGCGCGTACGACTTCAGCGTGGCGGTCATCCCTTCGGTGAGGCCTTCCGGCTCACCGCCGACGGACAGCAGCAGCACCGCCCGGAGGGCTTCCCCCGCGCCCGCCACGAATTCCTCGAGACTCGCCCCCGCTTCCAGCAGCCGGTCCACCAGCGCGAACGCGGCCTTGGCATCGTGGTCCGCGATGACGCGGAGCAGCTCCCCGTACCGCTCGTCGGGAATGAGGCCGAGGACCTCGCGGACCCTGGCCGCGGTGACGGGGCCCGAACCGAAGGAGAGTACCTGGTCGAGCAGTGAGAGCGCGTCCCGCATGCCGCCATCGGCGCTCCGGGCGATCAGGTGCAGGGCGTCGTCATCCGCCTTCAGCCTCTCCTGGGTCAGCACGTGCTTCAACCGGTCGACGATGGCATGGGGACCGATGCGCCGGAAGTCGAACCGCTGGACGCGCGAGAGCACCGGCGCCGCGGCCTGCGCGATCTTCTGCGGGTCGGTGGTCGCGAAAACGAAGACCACGCCGGCGGGCGGCTCCTCGAGCACCTTAAGCAGTGCGTTCCAGGCCTCGCGCGTGAGCATATGGGCTTCATCGACGATGTAGACCTTGCGCCGGTTGTCCGCGGACGCGGCGTACATCGCGCGCTCGCGGAGATCCCGGGCGTCGTCTACGCCGCGGTTCGACGCGGCGTCCAGCTCCACCACATCGAGGTTGGCGGCGCCGGTCCAGATCCGGGTGCAGGACTCGCATTTCCCACAGGGCTCGCCGTCCTTGCGGTTGGGGCAGTTCAGGGCCATCGCCAACACCCGGGCGGCGGTGGTCTTCCCCACTCCCCGCGGGCCCGTGAACAGATAGCCGTGCGCGGTGCGCCCCGAAGCCACCGCGCCGCGCAGGGCGGCGGCGACGTGATCCTGGGCCACGAGATCGGCGAATTGGGTGGGACGGTACTTTCGGGCGAGTGCGATCATCTCGGCGGGGAATCTAACAGAGGATGGGGCTCGAAGCTGCGCCGATCCATCCGTCCCCAGCGTCTCCTCCCCACCACGAACTCCCAGTACGCCTGGAGTTTGAACACCGCGAGAATCTGGCGGTACCCCACGTTCTCGAGCAGGCCAAAGAGCATGAGCTTGAGCAGGTCATTCCAGGAGGGATAGCGGCGGAAGCTGATTTCCTCGAGGAACACCGAGGCCACGGAGAGAAACACGCCCACCAGGACGGCGACCAGGAAGAACTTCACGAAGAAGGCCCCGTTGAGCAGCCCCGTCACCGCTCCCACGATCACGGTGAGGTACCCGATCCCCTCGATGAGGGGGCCCAGCGCCTCGAAGACGAGGTAGTAGGGGAGCACCACCATGCCGATGATGCCGTAGACCGGGTTCAAGAACATGCGGCGGTGCCGCAGGAGGCTCTGCAGCATGCCCCGGTGCCAGCGGTTCCGCTGCCGTCGCAGGTCGCGCCAGCGTTCCGGCACCTGGGTCCAGCACACCGGGTCGGGAACGAAGACGATCCGGTAGGGCAGACCCCGGGCGCGGCGGTACTGATGCATGGCGAGGACCAGCTCCAGGTCCTCGGTGTCGGTGGTGCCGTCGTAGCCGCCCACGTCGATCACCGCTGACTTCCGGTAGACCCCGAAGGCTCCGGAGATGAGCGGCAGCGCCTGCAAGGCGCT
>DATBBZ010000046.1:0-2293 GCA_036270745.1 Gemmatimonadales bacterium
CCGTGCACCGGGCAGGCCATCGCCGGGATCGGGGCCCGCTTCGAAGTGAGGGGAATGACGGGGCTGGAGGACGGAGGGGGAGCCGGGGCGCGCGGTGCGGAAGGCTGATCCCCCGCCCGCAGAGCAGTGACCGCATCGCGGGTATAGCGGGCCTTGAGGGATTCATAGTCGTCCTCGGACAGCTTCCCGGTCGCCCGGTCGAACTCGATCTCCGCGAGGGCTCGCAAGGCGACCGCTCGGGGGCTCAGGTCATCGTCGGGATCGACGCCGGTGTCGACCGGCACCTCGGGCGCCCGGGGACGCAGGACGGGATCGAGCACCACCCACACGGCCAGGGCGGCGAGGAGCACGCCCGCGAGCAGGCCCCACACGGCGGTCAGGACTCGAAGCGCGCCAGCTCGCGCTGTACCAGAGCCAAGTCTTCCACTGAGGGAGTCGGCTCCCGGCGCGGGGAGGCCGTCGCGGCCGTCGCAGCCGCGACCGCCTGGGCGCGACGACTCCAGCGGCGCAGGAGCCACACAAGCCCGGTGCCCGCGAGCGTCACGCCTACCCACGGCCCGAAGTACCCGAAGAGCGCGAACCCGCGCTTGGGCGGCGACATCAGGATCGACTCCCCGTGCTCTTTCACGAACTCGGCGATGATCTCGTCGGCGGTCATGCCCCCGGAGGCGAGGGACAGGATCTGGCGGTGATAGCCGGGGGAGAACGTGCAGGCGAAGTCGGTGGTCCGGCAGGTGTAGATGTCGAGCCCGCATCCGCAGGTGCACGAGAGCCGCTTTTCGATGGCCTGGATCGCCGCGTCGTTGTCTTTGGCCGTGACGGGATCGAGCGGCCGGCCGGCGCGCGCCGGATCCGCAAGCGAGCCGGCCGGCCCGGAACCTGGAAGCGGCTCCTGGCCCGCGATCGGATGGGTCGGCGGCGCCTGAGTCCCCTGCACCAGGACGAGCCAGCCGGCCATAGCGCCGCAGAAATCACGGCGGGACACCACGAGCGTCTTCGTCACTCCGTCGCTCCGATCTTCGCGGCGTACCCCGCCGCGACGCGGGTTCCGCCCACCGTGCCACTCGGCCACATGACGATGACGCCGCCGAAGGCCACGATCATGCCGCCGTACCATACCCACCAGACGAGCGGATTGATGGTGAAGCGGTACACCGCGGTCTCGGTGCCTCCCACGACGCCCCCGAGGACGACGTACAGGTCCTCCCGGAGATCGCTCCTGATCGCCGGGGCCGTGGACGGCTCGAAGGTCGGGTTGCCGAGGCCGTCCACGTGCTGGCGCTTTTCGGGCACCATGGTGCCGATGGTCTTTCCGTTCCGGGAGACCACCACCGTGCCCGCCGTCACCTGGCGGTTGAGGGCGTCGTACTGGGAGACGCCCAGGTGCTTGAACGTGTACGTCCAGCCGTACGGACTGGCGAGGGAGACCGCCTGGCCGGGCTTGAGGGACGCCTCGGTCTCGACCTTGAACGCCATGCCGGCGAACGCAACGAAGAGCATCACGATCCCGGTGTGCACGATGTAGCCGCCGTACCGGCGCCGGTTCCGCGCAATCAGATGGAAGAAGGCCAACGGATACATCTCGCCGTATTGGCGATGGCGCGCGCGGACGCCTCGCGCGAACTCCTGCACCACGGTCCCCATCACGAACATCGCGACGGCAATCGTGATGATCGGCCAGACCTGCCGCATCCCGAGCAGAAGAACGACCAGGGCGGCGACGACGCCGGTGGTGGTGGGCGCGGCGAACTGCCGCTTGAGATTGGGGAGCGAAGCGCGGCGCCAGGCGATGAGCGGCCCGATCCCCGTGAGCGTCAGCAGGGCGATCCCGAGGGGCACGTTCACGAAATTGAACGTCGGCGCCTTGGGCGAGATCTTGTCGCCGACCAATTCCGACAGAATCGGAAACAGCGTGAGCACCAGCACCGTGACGGCGATGCCCACGAGGAACAGGTTGTTGAACAGGAACGCGGACTCGCGGCTCACCAGCGACTCGAGCGTCGCCTCGGCCTTCAAGAGCGGGAGGCGGGTGAGGTAGAGATATCCCAGTAGACCAATCGCTGCGAACAAAAACCAGGAGAAATAGGCGCCGACGGGAGACTGTGTGAAGGAGTGCACCGATTGGATCACGCCGGACCGCGTCAGGAACGTGCCGAAGATGGACAGCACCCAGGCGGCGAGGATCAGTCCCAGGTTCCACTTCTTCAGCATCCCCCGCTTCTCCTGGATCATCACCGAGTGCAGGAACGCCGTCATCACGAGCCAGGGCAAGAACGAAGCATTCTCGACGGGG
>DATBBZ010000047.1:0-4863 GCA_036270745.1 Gemmatimonadales bacterium
GAGATCCACCGGGCGAGATCGAGCATGGGGGCGGAGAGCACCGGCTCCTGGTCGGCAACATCGGCGATGGATTTCGCCGCGGCTTCGGGAGGAGGGGCATCCACGGCGACCACTAACCCGATCGCTTTGCGGTTGCGGACCGGCACGATCACCCGGACCCCCGGAGTGACCCTGGGAGCGAGGGCGTCAGGGATGGCGTAGCTGTAGGGAGTAGCGACCGGAAGCGGGAGGACGACCTGCGCGAACCGGGGAGCAGTCACCGCCGCGTGACGCCCAGGCCGGGGCCGTCAGGAATCTGGATCGGTCCGCCGCCGATCTCTGCGCCCCGGTAGGGATCGTTGGCGGTGAGCGCGGCACCGTCGAGATCGGCGGCGTCCACGAGCGGGGTGAAGTGCGCGGCCGCCGTGATACCGATGGACGTTTCGATCATGCACCCGACCATCACCAGCATCTTGTGGGCACGGGCGGTCGCGATCATCCGCAGTGCTTCCCGCAGAGAGCCGCACTTGGCCAGCTTGATGTTGATCCCGTCCGCCGCCTGGGCCACCCGCGGGATGTCGGCCGCGACGATGCAGCTCTCGTCCACCACGACGGGCAGGATGCCGGCTTTGCGTACCGCGGCGATCCCTTCGAGGTCGTCCGGCGGGAGCGGTTGTTCGACGAACTCCACGCCGTAGTCCTTCAGGATGGGGAGCATCTGCAGTGCGCGCTCCCGGGTCCACCCCGCGTTCGCGTCTACGCGAAGGGGCTTGTCCGTGGCGTCACGGATGGTCTTGAGAATCTCTTCGTCCCGATCGGTGCCCAGCTTGATCTTGAGAATGGAATACGCGGCCGCCTCTTTCACCTTGGCACGGGTCTTCTCGGGGGTGTCGATCCCGATGGTAAAAGAAGAGACCGGCGCCTTTTTCGGGTCCAGTCCCCAGAGCTTGTAGAGAGGGACGCCGAGCCGCTTCCCCACCAGATCGTGCAGCGCACCCGAGAGTGCGGCCCGTGCCGCACCATTCTTCGGCACCACTTCCGCGAACCGGGCCTCGGCGGCATCCAGATCGAACGGATCTTTGGGAAGGTGGGGCTCGAGGGTCTTCAGCTTTTCGAGGACTGTAGCCGCCGTCTCCCCGTAGTACGAGGAGGGAGACGCCTCGCCCCATCCCTCCACGCCGTCTCCATCGGCAAGACGGACGCAGACCACGCGGTAATCCGAGTTCCCCCCACGGGCGATGACGAACGGATGACGCGTTTTCAGCGTGACGACGTCGGCGGAGAGCTTGAGAGTCATGCCCGAAAGCTAAGCCAGCGCCGCCACGACGGCCTGCGCGCCGGCGGCGAGAAGATCGATCCGGTAGCCGCCTTCCAACATGGCCACGACTGGCGCCGTTCCCGCTCGTTCCCGAAATGCCGCGGTCCACCCCGCCAGATCCTCGGGTTCGAGCGTGAAGCCGCCCAACGGGTCGCCATGCAGGGAGTCGAAGCCGGCGGAAATCAGCCAGAGGTCGGGGGTCCAGCCGGCACACGCCTGGTCCACCGCGGCGAGCAAATCGCGCACGTAGGTGGCGCGGGCCAGTCCCGGATCCCGAGGAACGTTGAAGACGTTGCCGACCCCGCGTTCGTGCGCCGCGCCGGTGCCCGGATACCAGGGATACTGGTGCATCGACACGTAGCGGATGCTGGGGTC
Source organism: Gemmatimonadales bacterium (assembly GCA_036270745.1). GTDB lineage: Bacteria > Gemmatimonadota > Gemmatimonadetes > Gemmatimonadales > GWC2-71-9 > 40CM-2-70-7. The sequence goes on from DATBBZ010000047.1 coordinate 1,673, forward strand.
ACGCTCGATCAATCCTTGCGTCCCATTCCCATGATGCACGTCCCAGTCGATGATCAGCACCTGTTTCTGGCCCAGGGACTGAGCGTGCCGCGCCGCGACGACCACGTTGTTCACGAAGCAGAACCCCATGGCCCGGTCGGCCAGCGCGTGATGCCCGGGAGGACGGGTCGCCCCGAACGCGGTCCCCGTCTCGAGACCGCGCGTCACCGCGTCGATGGCCACTCCCGCGGACGCGAGCACCGATTCCCAGGAGCGGGGCGCGAGGAACGTATCCGCATCGATGGGACCACCGCCCGCGGCGTCGAGCGCAATCAGTCGATCGACATGTCCCTGTGTGTGCACGGCGAGCACTTGCTCGAGGGTGGCCGGCGTAGCCTGCCGGGCATCGATCTTCGGGGCGAGCGCGGGGTCACGAAGGGCGTCCAGGACCGCGATGATCCGGTCGGGACGCTCGGGGTGGCCGGCGCCGGGGTGGTGCAGACGAGTCGCCGGGTGATAGCTGACGGGGATCTTGGGCACCGGCTTACGACGGATGACGGCGGATCAGCTCGCGCAGCTCCTCGACTTCATGCCGCATGTCCCTGCGGGCGGCGGTCAGCTCCGCGAGAATGCGCCGGTACTTGAGCCAGGCGTAGAACACCAGCACTGCCAGGAGAAAACAGAGAGCGCCACCCACTCCCAGCGAAACCCGATGGAAGGTGATGGCGCCGTACCCGAGCAAAGACGCGTCGATGAGCAGGAATCCGATCGCCGCGCAGGTGGCGAGTCCTCCCCACCGCCCCGAACGGATCATCGCACCGGTTGGCGCCGCGCGGGAAGGACGATGAACGGAGCGTTCGCGCCGGCGCCCAGCGCCGCGAGCGTCTGCGACTCATCCAGCACTTCTGCCCCGCGGTACTTCACCACGTAGTCCGGCAATGCGAGGTTCTGCCGCCCGGTGGCCTCGGTCAACGCGCGCCTCTTGATCTCGCCGACGCTGGTGCCCTGCTCCACGGGGAGCGACACCTGATCCCACACCGGCGTCACCATCACCCGCACCGAGAACACGACGCCGCTCATGCGACCAGCACCGGCCCGGAGAGCGGAAGCGTGGACAGGAAACGGTCCAACGCCTGGTCGAAGAAGAGAGTCGAGGCGCGAACCGCGGAGCCGCCGTCAGCCTGAGACGCCCGAATCACGATTTCCTCTCCCCCCTGGCCGCGCAGGATCACGAATCCCGGCCCTTCCTTCTCGAGAAAAGCCGAGGACGCAGGCACGCGGTCCGCGAAAAAGTCCTTGGCACGGGTGAGAATGTCTTGGGGCTGCAGCGCGACAGTCGTCGAATGAGTCATGGGGTCAAAGATAGCCGGAGGGCGTCACGGCGTAAGCAGAGACCGCAGGCGCGTCTCCACCGCGGAGTTGGGCACTGCTTCCGCCCCCAGGTCGCGCGCCCGCCGCAGGAGCTCGGCCTGGACGTGCGATGCGAACGCCAGCACCGGAGTGCCTCGCTCCACAAACGGGCGCAGTGGCTCAACGTTGGTCGCAGGATCCAACTCGATCACGGCAAGGTCGCACGCCGCCGGGTCGGTAGTCACGTGATCGCCGGCGGAAGCGATGACGGTGCGAACCTTGGACCGAAAGATCAGGTCTTTCGTGTCGACAAAGACCTGTCGCGGCCGTCTGGGCCGTCGGGGCTCACCCGCCACGGGGGTGGGTGCGCTCCCGGAGGTAGGACTCGAGCTGCGCGGCCGCGACCCGGTCCTGCTTGAGCGTATCCCGGTCCCGCACCGTGACGGTCTGATCCTGCACCGACTGCCCGTCGATGGTGACGCCGAACGGCGTCCCCGCCTCATCCTGCCGCCGGTACCGGCGGCCGATGGATCCGCCGTCATCGTAGAACACCTTCAACGAGCCGCGCAGGTCGTCGAAGATCCTCTTGGCGAGCTCCGGCATGCCATCCTTGTTCACGAGCGGAAACACCGCCGCCTTGAGGGGCGCCAGGGCCGGATTGAGGCGGAGGACGACGCGGGTCTCCCCTTCCACTTGCTCCTCGTGGTAGGCGTCGACCAGCACCACCAGCGCCGTCCGGTCGGCCCCCGCCGACGTCTCCACCACGTAAGGGACGAACTTTTCGTTCGTCGCCGGATCCAGGTAGTCGAGCTTCTTCCCCGAATACTCCTGGTGCCGGGACAGATCGAAGTCGGTCCGGTTGTGGATGCCTTCGAACTCCTGCCAGCCGAACGGGAACTCGTACTGGATGTCGTAGGCGTCCTTGGCGTAGTGCGCCAACTCGTCTTTGCCGTGCTGGTGGAAGCGCAGTTTCTCAGACTTGATCCCCAAGGCCTGCACCCACTTCATCCGCTCGGCCTTCCAGTATTCGAACCACTTGGGGTCTTCGCCGGGCTTCACGAAGAACTGCATCTCCATCTGCTCGAACTCGCGCGTCCGGAACGTGAAGTTCCCGGGCGTGATTTCGTTGCGGAACGCCTTGCCGATCTGGGCGATGCCGAACGGCACCTTCTGCCGAGAGGATTGCTGGACGTTGAGATAGTTCACGTAGATCCCCTGCGCCGTCTCCGGACGCAGGTAGACCACGGCCGCCGATTCCTCGACGGGCCCCATGAACGTCTTGAACATCAGGTTGAACTGCCGCGGCGCCGTCAGGGTGCCCTTGTTGCCGCACACGGGGCACGTGACTTCGGGGCTCCCCGGCGTGCCCTTGATGCGCGGGTCATCGGCGCGGAACCGGTTCTTGCACTGCTTGCAGTCGACCAGGGGATCGGTGAACCCCGCAATGTGGCCCGACGCTTCCCACACCTTGGGGTGCATCAGGATGGCGGCGTCGAGCCCCTCGATGTCGTCGCGCTCGTGGACCATGGAGCGCCACCAGCGTTCTTTGATGTTTTTCTTGAGCTCGACCCCCAGCGGGCCGTAATCCCACACGGAGCCCAGGCCGCCATAGATCTCGGAGGATTGAAATACAAAGCCGCGGCGCTTGGCCAGCGACACGAGCTTATCCATCGTCTTGTCAACAGGGGACATAAGGGGCGGAAGATAGGTTCAGACTCAGGACGCGGGCAACCCGAACGCCTCCCGCGCCGCCTGCTCCCCCAGCGCTTCAATGTCGGCCTGAGCGAGCATCCTGCCGTTTCCACTTACGACGGTGATCCCGATCTGGGCGGCGGCCCGGCCCGCCACCACAGCCACGCGGC
>DATBBZ010000048.1:0-5231 GCA_036270745.1 Gemmatimonadales bacterium
CGCCTCAATTATGGACTTGAAAGCATTCTCGAAGCGTACTACCGCGTGCAGATCGGCACTTTTGTAGAAGTGACCCCCGACTTCCAGTGGATCCACAATCCCGGATACAACCGCGACCGCGGGCCAGCCGCGGTCGCGTCACTGCGGGTCCACGCGAGCTACTAGTCCACCTTGAGCGTCAGCATCCGGAGCTCGGTCATCTCCTGAATCGCCCAATGTACCCCTTCGCGCCCCAGTCCTGACTCCTTCGCGCCACCATACGGCAAGCGGTCGATCCGGAATCCCGGGATGTCGTTGCCATTGACTGCCCCGACTTCGAGCTCGGCGTAGCAGCGAAACATGGTGTTCAGGTTGGTGGTGAACACACCCGCCTGCAGTCCATAGGGCGAGTTGTTCACCTGGGCGATGGCCTTGGACAGGTCGGTGTAAGCAGTCACCGTAACCAGCGGCGCGAAGACTTCCTCGCAGTTCACCTTCATGGCAGGCGTCGTGTCCAGCAGGACGGTGGGCTCGAGATATGTGCCCTTCCGGCCGCCACCCGTCGCCACCGTCGCGCCGGCAGCCTTCGCCTCATTGATCCACTTTTCCACCCGCTCGGCGGCTTCCAGTGAGATGACCGGCCCGATGTCAGTCTTCTCATCCAGCACGTCCCCGACCTTCAGCGCCTTCACCTTGGGGAGCATAAGGTCGAGGAATTGCTTGTAGACGGACTGATGGACGAAGATGCGCTGGGTGGAAATGCAGGATTGCCCGGAATAGTTGAACCCCCCCGCGGCGCAGCGTGCGGCGGCATGCTGGATATCGGCATCCGCCTCGACGATCACCGCCGCGTTGCCACCCAGCTCGAGGGCGACGCGCTTGGAACCCGCCTTCGCCCGGATGGCCCAGCCGGCCTTGGCGCTCCCCGTGAAGCTGATCATCCGCACTCTGGGGTCTTCGATCAGGATCTGCGCGACCTCCACGTGGCAGGGCACGACGTTCGCGGCACCCTCGGGGTACCCCGAGTCTTTGATGATGTCGAACATCTTGAGCGTGGTGAGCGGATCCTGCGGCGGGGGCTTCAAGGTCAGCGTGGCGCCGCAAGCCATGGCCGGGGCGATTTTGTGGGCCGCGAGGAGCAGGGGATAATTGAAGGGCGTGATCGCGGCGATGGGTGAAAGGGGAAACCGTCGCGTGATCGCGATCTTTCCGTTCCCGGCGGGCGCGCCATCGGCCGTCAGCACCTCGCCCGTAATCCGGGTCGCCTCTTCGGCGCCATCCCGGAACGTGTCGATGGTGCGGTCGATCTCGAGGCGGGCCTGATTGATCGACTTGCCGGCTTCGAGCGCCAGCGTCCGCGCGAGGTCGGGGCGCGCCGCCTGGAGGCCATCGGCGACCTTGCGGATGGCGGCGGCCCGTTCGTGTGAAGGCATCTTCCGGGCGGCGTCACTCACCCGGACGTTCGCGTCGAGTGCCGCCCGCACGTCCTCGGGGTTAGCGAGGTTGCAGACTCCGACCTCGCTCCCGTCGGACGGGGCCCTGATCACCGATGCCTCGCGTTCCATCTTCTTGGTCGTCATCTTATGGCCTCCCGAAGTCCGCGCGCCGTTTCTGCAAGGGCCGCGCGCAGTTCTTCTTGCTCGTTGCCGAATCCAAATCGGATGTGCCTCGGCGTGCCGAAATGATCACCGGGGCAGAGCAGGACGTTGTGCTTCGCCCTGATCTTCTCCACCAGGTCCGTGGCCGAGATCTGGCCTCGGTATCCCACATAACAAATGGCGCCGGCCGCTGGTGCCACCCAGCGGAATTCGTCCCCGAAGCCCTTCAGCCACTTCTCGATCACGGGGTAGTTGGCTGTGAGGATCCCCCGCGTGCGGGCCAGGATCTTCGCCCGGACCGAGGGCTCCAGGGCCAGCGCCGCCAGATGGTCGCTCGTTCCCGGTGGGCCGATCGTGAGATAGTCGTTGCGCGCCCAAGCCTCTTCGGCAAAGGCCGTCGGCGCCAGCAGCCAGCCGATCCGCAGGCCGGGAAGGCCATAGGCCTTCGAAAGCCCATTCACCACGATCAGCTTCTCGTAGCTGCCCCAGAACGACTTCGTGGTCACCCCATCACGCTCGGCGCCGATGTAGACCTCGTCGGCGAGAAGCCACGCACCCACCGCGGCCGCACGTTCCACGATGAGCTTCCGGTTCGCGTCCGACAGGATGCGCCCGGTGGGATTATGCGGATTGGTGACCACCACCAGCTTGGTGCCCGGCGCGATGGCGCGACGGATCTCGTCGGAATCGGGCTCCCAGTCGCGGTCGGCTGAGAGCGTGAAGCCGTTCACTACGCCACCCAGGTTCTGGGTCATCCCCCAGGTCTGGAGGTAGTTGGGGAGCATGATCGCGACTTTGTCCCCCGGGGCGATCAGCCGCCAACAGACGATGTGATTTGCCTCGGCCGAGCCGGTGGTGACGAGGATCTGCTCGGGGCGGGTGCCCGGATAGAGTGCGGCGATACGCTGGCGCAGGAGGTCGGTGCCATTCGACTGGCTGTAGCCGAGCCGGACGTCGAGGAGTGGTTCGGCCTTGGCGCCGGCGATCTCGAGCAGGTCCCGCACCGAGAGCGGGTGCACACCGGACTCGGAAAGGTTGTACTTCACCCGGTTTTCCCAGGTGGACTGCCAGCGTTCGAGGTGAAAGGGAACGAATTCAGCCATCAGCCGTCAGCCCTCAGCGAGAGAGTTCAGATCCGTGGGGTGTTCCAGCCAGTAGTCTGGGCGCAAGTCCTCGAGGTCGCTACGGCTGAATGGGCCCCAGAGGACCGCGGCAGTCTTCACGCCCGCCGCGCGGCCGCATTCCATGTCGTGTCGCGAATCCCCAATGAAGACGGCCCCTTCCGGGGTCACCGACAAGCGGGAGAGCGCGGTGAGGACAGGTTCCGGGTGCGGTTTGGGATTCGTGACCTCGTCCGAGCCGACCACGACATGAAAGTCCTGGTCCAATCCCACCTTTTTCAATCCTCGATACGCGCCGCTCCGGAACTTGCTGGTGACGAGACCGAGTTGTTTGCCTTGCTGGCGCAGGTGCTTTACAGCGTCCACCACGCCGTCGTAGGCGGTGACCATCTCGTCGTGATGGGAGAGGTTGTATTCGCGGTACGTGGTGACCATCGCGTCGATCTCGGCGGGGTCTTCAGACCATTCCTTGAACTGTACGCGGAGCGGGATGCCAAGGCCCTTCATCCAGACGTCGGGCGTGGTTTCAAGCTGGCGGTGGGTGCGGATGGTGTGCTGATAGGAGCGGATGATCAGCTCGATGGAATCGATAAGGGTGCCGTCCAAGTCGAACAGGAAGGTCGTGAGGGCCACGACGGAAGCTAATCGGGGCGCCGGTGGTGCACCACGATCGCGGCCGCGAGCCGCAGCTCCGGTGGCGCGTCTCGGGGGCCGAGAGCCGAAAGCCCTTCGCTCCAGTCGCACAGCGCGTCGACGGTGAGGGGGGCCGGGCTTTCCGCGAGAGCAGCAAGGGAAAGCTCCTCGCCCGCGGTCATGCCCGAGCCGAGGCGCGCAACAACCGCATCCAGCTCCGTGACCCGCGGCGCGTTGCCCGAGCGTGCCGCGCGGCGGGCTTCCCGAATCACCATGGGGATCAGCCGGCGCGAGAGCTGGTCGCGATCTCCCGCACGCCAGCGGGCGGATGCGAGCTGGTCCAGCCGCTTCCTGATGTCCGGTGCGGCGCGACGGATCGCGGCCCGAAGGACGGCGTAATCGCAGGGTGCGGCCGGAGCGAGAGCCGCATCCTCCAGCAGCTGACAAGCCACTCGCGGATCCGAGGTCACGCCAGACTCTCTCACGATGATCGGCTCCGCGGTTCCGCCGACTGACAGCACGAGCAGAACCGAAAGCTCTCTTCCCGCTACGGAGCACACGCTCCCTTCGTCGTCCCCCACCAGCGCCTGCAGCCGGTCACACCAATCGAAGGGACCCACCCGCCTTCCCACTCGCGCTTTGACCAACAGACGGGCTTCGATCTGAATCGCTTCGGCGAGAGGGGCAGGGGGGAGGAACGTCAGCACCTGAATCCTCTCGTGGACTGATCCCAGGCGGTCGATCCGGCCCACGCGCTGGGTGAGCCGGGCGGGGGTCCAGGGCAAATCGTAGTGAATCACGCGGCTCGCGTCCTGGAGGTTGAGCCCCTCGCTCGCGAGATCGGTCGCGATCAGGACGTCGATCGCGAGCGCCTCCGGGGGCGGTGCGACGCCCGTCGCCACTGGGGCGAACGCGGCGAGGACCTCCGAGACGGGCACCGGTCCCGACGGCAAGAGGCCGCGGGCACCCATCACGGCCGCGGCGCGGTGCCGGCCTTGAAGAATTCGGAGGAGATAGCGGGCGGTGGCTCGTGACGACGTGAAGACGATCGTCCTGGCCGGGTGTCGCGAGAGCAGCTGGTCGAGGCGGGAGGCTTTGGGATCCGGCAAGCCTGTGGAACGCTCTTTGAGACGGCGCAGTACATCGCGAGTCCCCGGATCAGCTTGGCCATCACCCGGTGGAAGCAGAAGCGGGAGCAGCGCGAGTTGCATGTCTGGCTCCTCTCCCCGCGGAAACAAGCGTTGAAAGTCCCGCCGGGTCATGGCTCGCCCCGACTGGTGGGCTTCCACCGAGAAGTCCGCGAAGGCCTCCTGCCGCGACAGACACTCCCGGAAGGCGGGGAGACTGGATGCGAGGCGCGTCAGCAGGACCATCCGCACCAGTGCGCCGGCCGGGCCTGGGCTGCATTTCTGGATCTCCTTCCCTACTTCCTCGAGCCGGTCGTCAGGGGCGGGGCCGACCCGGACCGCTCCCCCACGCGCCCGCTGTGGCAGCGCCAGACTCGGCGCCCGGGACCTCGACCGGGCAACCACCAGGTGAGCGAGGGCAGCGGGGAGTGCCGTCCACGACTCTCCAGCCGCGGCTCGCTTCAGTGACGGGATGCCCAGGCCAGACAGCCGATCGTCCCGGAGGAACAGCCGGAGCAGGTGAACCAGGTCACCAATCCGGTTGTGGACCGGGGTGGCAGTGATCAAGAGAACCCGAGCGCCGAGGGACAGCTGGGCGAGCGCGCGATAGCGCTTGGTGGCGGGATTCCGGAAGTGGTGGGCCTCGTCGATGATGATGACGTCGGCGTTGCGGGCGACGTCGTCGAGTTCTTTCTGGATCTTCGCGTTGTCGCGCGTGAGGTCGGTGTGGTTGAAGATCAGCACACCGGGGCCGTAGGCATCGCCAAGGTCGG
>DATBBZ010000049.1:0-5865 GCA_036270745.1 Gemmatimonadales bacterium
GTGGTGCCGATCACGGTCGACCTGTCGCTACTCGGATTCTTCAAGTACGCGAACTTCACCGTGGACTCGGTCGCCCGGCTGCTGCATGTAGCCGGCGCACCGGTTCACCCGCCACATTGGAACATCATACTCCCGGTCGGCATTTCCTTCTACACGTTCCACACCATCACCTACATCGTCGATTCCTACCGGGGCGTCATCACGCCCACGCGGAATCTGTTCGAGTTTTCCTCCTATGTGTCGCTCTTCTCCCAGCTCGTCGCCGGCCCGATCGTGCGGTTCCGGCAGATCGAGCAGGACCTGAACAACCTGGGCGCCGCGGCGCGGACGCGCTGGCTCGGGCTCGGCGTGTCCTACTTTGTCACCGGTCTGCTGGAGAAGGTCTTGATCGCCGACTCCTTCGCCGCGTACGTGGATCCAGCGCTCGCGCACTACGCCGGCTTGTCGACACTCTCCACCTGGCTCGCCGTGTTGGGCTACACGTTCCAGCTCTACTTCGATTTCGCGGGGTATTCGAGCATGGCGATCGGGCTCGGGTACCTGTTCGGCCTTCGCATCCCCATCAACTTCAATTCACCCTACAAGGCGCTCGACCCTTCGGACTTCTGGAGACGCTGGCACATCTCGCTCTCCACCTGTCTCCGGGACTACCTCTACATCCCCCTCGGCGGGAACCGCGATGGCGAGGGGAAGACCTATCGCAACCTCATGATCACCATGCTCCTGGGTGGGCTCTGGCATGGCGCCGCCTGGACCTTTGTCGCGTGGGGGGGCTACTGGGGTGTCCTGCTCGCTGCCTACCGCCGATATGGCTCCGTCTGGGACCGACTGCCGGCGGAGGTTCGTCAGACCGGGACATTCTTTGCGGCCATCGTGGGTTGGGTGATGTTTCGATCCACCAGCTTCGGGATGGCGGCCCAGGTGTTGGAGCGAATGTTCGTGCCGGCCGGCGGCCTTCCTCTCGCTCACCTTGGCGCCATTCTCGGCGCGCTCGTGATAGCGGGGTGGCTCGCGTTGAACGGGCCCAACAGTCACGATTTGCACCGGGATTTCACCTGGTCGCCACGCCGCGCCATTCTGGTGGCTGGGGCGCTTGGCGCGTGCGTCAGCTTGATGGCTGCGGGAGGCAGCTCGCCCTTCCTGTACTTCCAGTTTTAGCCCAAAGAAGAGTGTTGCAGACCCACCACACCAATTCTTGAGCCTCCGTCTTGGAGGCTCGTCTTTTCTGTAATATCTTTGTTACCAACAGTTTAGAAATTTTCTCGCCGGCTCTTTGGGGCGCCCGATTCTTGCGGATCTAGGCGGGCGCCAGGGCGCCGCGCCCGGATTTCCAGGTCTAGAGGATCATTGATGCCCGTCCACATATCGGTGGTGGTGCCCGTTTACAACGAGGAAGAGAACGTCCCCGTGCTGGTGGACGCAGTCCGGGATGCGCTGGGGCATGACCTGTCCTGGGAGCTGCTTTTGGTGGATGACGGCAGCCGGGATGGGTCCCGCGACGCGATCCGGGCCATCGCCCGGGAGGACGCCCGAGTCCGGTTGGTGCCGTTGGCGCGCAACTATGGGCAGTCCACCGCGATGCAGGCCGGGTTCGATCAGGCGTCCGGCGACGTGATCGTCAGCATGGACGGGGATCTCCAGAACGATCCCCGGGACATTCCCCAGCTGGTCGCGACGCTGGACTCAGGGTTCGACCTGGTGGCGGGGTACCGCCTCCGGCGCCAGGACAAGCTCGTATCGCGGAAGATCCCGTCCTGGATTGCGAACCGCATCATCCGGCGCGTGACGGGCGTCAATATCCGGGACAACGGGTGCTCCCTCAAGGCGTATCGCCGCGAGCTCTTCGACCGGATGCGGTTGTACTCGGACATGCATCGCTTCATTCCGGCGATGGCCGCGTCGCTCGCCGGTGCCCGGATCACGGAAATCCCCGTTCGCCACCACGCCCGGCTCCATGGCCAGAGCAAGTACGGCATCTCCCGGGTGCTCAAGGTGCTGGCGGACCTGCTCACCATCGCCATGATTCGCTCGTTTCGGGACCGGCCTCTCGTGATGTTCGGGCTGGGCGCCGCGGCCGCCTTCGGCCTGGGGCTCACGTTCGTCGCAGCCACCACGGTGGCGGTCCTGTCGTTCCGGGAGGTAAAGGCGAATGCCCTGGTGTTTCCGGGCGCCGCGGTCCTCTGGTTCGGGTTGAGCTGCTACTTGCTGATGCTCGGGCTGATCGGCGAGGCGGTGCTCTCCGGACACACCGAGGAAGGGAAGTCGGGCGTCCTCCTGCGGGAGACGCCGCGATGACGGACATCTCCTGCATTGTTCCGGTCACCGACCGCGTCCCTGACCTGGGTGAGCTGTACCGCGAGTATTCCGCGGTGCTGGCGGGGGCTGGCCTCTCGTTCGAGTTCATCTTCGCTCTCGAACCCTGGCGCCGGCGCGACGAGGAGGTACTCGCGTCCATTCGGGCGAGCGGCTCGCCCGTGCGCGTGTTCGCGGCGGGCCAACCCCTTGGCGAATCGGCACTGCTCCGGGCCGCCATCCCGCTCTGCCGCGGGACCATGGTCGTGACCCTGCCGGCCTACCGTCGCGTGCAGGCGCCCGCGCTGGTGGCCTTGATCGAGCGCGTGCGGGCGGGCGCCGATCTCGCGACGGCCATGCGGTCGCCGCGACAGGACTCCGTATTCAACCGACTGCAGTCCCGCGTCTTTCACGCCTTGCTCACCCCGGCAACGGGCCGCGACTTTCACGACCTGGGTTCAGGCGTCAACGCGATCCGTCGGGACGTCCTCGACCAGATTCCGCTGTACGGGGACTTCCTCCGCTTCCTGCCCGTCCTGGCCGCGCGAGAAGGCTTCCGCGTGGAGGAGGTCGCCGCTCCCCAGCATCCGGCCGACCGCGGCCTCCGCGTCCACTCGATCGGCACCTACGCGCGCCGGCTCCTGGACCTCCTGGGGCTCTACTTCCTGGTGCGGTTCACCGAAAAGCCGCTGCGGTTCTTCGGCTTGATCGGAAGCGGGGTATCGTTAGCGGGCTTCCTGGTGCTGGCGGTGCTCCTGGTCCAGCGACTGCAGGGTCATGGGATCGCGGATCGACCGATGCTGCTCCTGGGCGTCCTGCTCGTGGTCATCGGGGTGCAGGCGGTGGCGCTGGGACTGATCGGTGAAATCATCGTCCACTTCAGCGCCACGCATCGTCGCAGCTACCGGCTGGCGCCGAGCGGCGAAGGGGAACGGCGCGGGATGGGGCGGCCATGACCTCGTGGCGTTTCTGGCTCCGGGCCGTGGTGGGCCTTGGGCTTCTGGCCTGGATCATCGGGCGCACCGACCTCCACGCCCTCACCATCCGCGTGGGACCTGGACTCTTGCTCGGCGTGGTCGGGGCGGTGACGGCTATCGCGGTGGCGCAGGGGCTCGCCGCGTGGCGTTGGCGCGTGATCATCGGGCCGGGCGCGCCGCCCTGGGGGTACCTGTACCGCCTGTACCTCATCGGTCTGTTTTTCAGCCTGTTTCTGCCGACTTCGATCGGCGGTGACACGGTGCGCGCGGCGGCCGCGTCGGCTGGGTCGGTGAACCCGGGCTCCGCGGTCGCGAGCGTCCTGCTCGATCGTATCGTCGTAGTGATCGCCCTGGTTTTCTACTTCATGCTGGGTGTTCTGCTGGACCCGGGCGCTTTCACGCACTTGGCCGGCGAGATCGGTGTGCGGATGCCTGGTGGGGCCAAGCTCGCAGCGGGCGGGTTCGGCCTGCTGGTCATCCTGGTCGGGTTGGTCGTGCTGGGCCGGCGATCCGCGGGCGTCCGCCGCGCCATTGACGAAGGGAAGCGGTTGACGCTGCTGTTCGCGCGGTCCCCCGGCGCGTTGGGACGGGCCCTGGGCCTCGGCCTCGCGGTGCAGGGCGTCTACATCCTCGCGTGGGGCGCTCTGGCCGCCGGCCTGGGATGGTCCTTGCCCCTCGGGTTCCTCCTGTTCGCGGTACCCTTTGTCAGCCTGGCGGCAATGGCTCCGGTGACCATTTCGGGACTGGGTGTGCGGGAAGGTGCCTGGCTGCTTCTGCTGGCGCCCCGCGGGATCCCGGGACCCGACGCCGTCGCCTACGGACTGCTCTACTTCCTGAGCGTGATGATTGTGGCTGCCAGTGGCGGACTGCTGTTTACGGTACGCGGCGTCGCCGTGCCCGAGCGGGGATTCGCGTGAGCAGGACTAGGGGATTGTTGCCCGGGCTCGCGGTGCTGGCCCTCGCGACCGCGGTCCGACTTCCGGGACTGGCGGGCCTCTCGCTTGAGACGGACGAGCTGGGGACCATTTGGGACGCGACCCGCCTCGCGGGGCCAAGCGTCAACGGGCCCGGAATCCTTGCGCGCCCGGTCTACTATGTCCTCCAGCACCTGTTGCTGTCGTTGGGACCCGCCTCCCCGCTCGCGCTCCGCATTCCGGCGCTGGTTTTCGGTCTCGTGGGCGTGTGGGCCACGTGGTGGGTGGGCACTCGCTTGTTCGGGGGTGCCGCCGGCACAGTGGCGGCGCTGCTGGTGGCGCTCTCCCCCTGGCATCAGTACGCGAGCCAGTTTGCCCGCTACTGGACGCTGGTCTACCTGCTCGCGGTCCTCGGGTACTACCTCCTCATTCGCACGCGGATCGATCCACGCCCGCGGACGCTGGTGCTGACCGCTCTGGTCCTCGCGCTCGGCGCCCTGACCCATCCGACGTTTGTCCTGCCGATGGTCGGGGCTGTGCTCGCGCTGCACATCCTGCCGCCTGCGACGCCGGGGGACGCCTGGCGGCTCCGGCTCCCGACGGCGGACGCCTGGCGCTGGCTCTGGATCCCTCTGGTCGTGGCGGTCGGGGGATGGATCGTCGGTCTCAAGCTCACCGGCAACGCGGGGGCGCTCGGCAACTTTCGCGGCCGCGGGCTGGCAGCGACCATCGGTGCGGTGCTCGGGATGGTGCAGTGGGTGACGCCTGAGGTCCTCGCCGCCGGAGCGTTGGGCGCGGCGTTGCTGGTTTGGCGGGGCGTGGATGGCGACGAGCGGCGCTGGGGCCTGATGGCCCTGGGAGGCCTGGCAAGCGGCGGTGTGCTGATCGTCGCCAGCGGGATACGAAACGACGTCTACGCCGACTACGGCATGGCCATGCTGCCGCTTGTGTATCTCACGGCCGGCGCACTGGTCGGCCGGATGGTGCGGATGCCGTCGCCGGCGTCGCCGGCGATCGCTGGGATTGCCGTCGTGACGCTCCTGGTGGCTGAGCTCCCCGGTCTCGCCTCGAACTGGCGGGATGGGATGCGGTTCGATTACCGCCCGGCGTTTGCCTACGTGGAAGCGCATGGGGCACAGCGCCTGGTGCTGGGGCCGTCGCAGGCCATGCAGCGACACTACGCCCCTACGCTCCAGTTTCAGGAGCTGGGCGGCACTACGGAGTCGCTCGCGGGGGCACTGGTCCGCACGGGCGGGTATTGGCTCATCATCTCCCGCCACCGGAACGGGTGGAGCGGGGGCGACGAGGATATGCGGAGCTGGGCGGACGCGAACTGCCGCGTGATGTCCCGAAGTGGCGCGGCGCGGTTCGACTACCGTCAGTACGATGTGGACCTGGCCTGGTGCGGCTCGGGCGCGCCATGACCGAACAGCGGAGGTCTCGAATGATCACGTTCACACGCGGGCGGGCGCTCGCCGCCATCGTCTTCGTCATGGCGGCCTGCGGTGGGGGCGCCGCCAAATCGATCACCGGCGGTGGTGGAGGCGGTGGTGGTAACGGCAGGGCCGCGGACAAGGTCGAGGACTTCTCGAGCTATTCGTCCATCTCGGACTATCTGGCAGATCCACGATACACCGGGGCCAGCGAGGACGTGGGCACCGGGCAGATGGTCCTGGACAAGG
>DATBBZ010000050.1:0-7776 GCA_036270745.1 Gemmatimonadales bacterium
TCGCCGATCATGTCCGCGATGGTTACGTCCGGAGTGGCGAGCTTCTCCACGTACCGGAGCTCCCGGGGGAGCCAGGCGATCGGCGCGTCGTCGCCCCGCTCCGCCACCAGCTCCCGGCCGAACTTGGAGACGGGGCGGAACGGGTCGTCGTTGACTTCGGAGCCGGCAAGAACCGGGATCTCGTCGTCCAGGAGCGTCACCAACTGCCGGAGGATGCGGCTCTTGGCCTGCCCGCGGAGCCCCAGAAGAATGAAGTTGTGCCGCGACAGGACGGCGTTCACCAGCTGAGGGACCACGGTCTCTTCATAGCCCACGATGCCGGGGAACAAGGGGGAGCCGTTCTCCAGCAGGCAGATCAGGTTCTCCCGCAGCTCATCCTTGACGGTGCGGGAGCGACGGGCGTCGCTGGCCCATTCGGTCTGGCGCAGGTCGCCCAGGGTGGCTGGTTTGGTGATCATGTCCGACGTTAACCGGTGGACGCGCGCGGTGTAAAGAGCCGCGCCGCAGCCACTCCCCACGGTTTCACGTCCAGCGACACGCGATGGTCGGCCGACGGGGTCAGCGGGTCGCCGTTCATTTCCACCAGGTTCACGCTCCGGGCGGCGGTGAACGCATACGCGGCCGGCCACACGCCCACGCTGCGACCGGTTCCTGCCACGTCCGCCAGCTTGACTACCACACCGTCCCCGTCGTCGGCGCGCTTGGCGCCGATCACCATCGTGCCGGCGTCGGGAATGAACAGTGCGGTGTCCCGGGAGATGAGTGGTCCCGGGGCCGCGTGATCCACGGCGGGCCCGGCATAGAGCGGATCGCAGGCGGCCCACCCGCGGCGGACCGGTTCCACTGCGTCCCCCGTTCCGAGGAGTGAAACCCGGAAGCGGAACGTGAATGCCCCGTCCTGTCGGGCCGCGTAGTTGGTGAACCAGTAGTTGTTCATCGCGTACGCGAAGAGCGTGCCGTCCGGCGCGATACGGCGGGACCAGGTGCCCCGCACGATGTCGTTCAGAGTGAACAGGGGCGTGTCCGGTCCACTCCACAACACTCCGTCGGTTCCCTCATGAATCCAGACCCAGTGTTGATGGCAATACCAGTCGCGGCACGCCCCGGCCTGCTGATCCCGCTCCGCAGTCATCCGGCCCAGCGGAACTTCCATTTCCACGGTGGGCAGAGTGAAGGCGAAGGGGAAGGCGAAGTAGAGCGCTTCCTTCCCGAAGGTCGGGCTCTTGTCGATCCGGTTCTCGAAGTCCACCCAGGGGAGGGAGTCGTACAGCGTGATCGTAGACGTCACGACGGGAAAGCCCTTGAGGTGGCGTTCCGCAATCAACCGCACACCAATCCCGGGAAGACGCTGGCGCCGCTCATTGGCGACGGTGGCCTGCGCCACGTCGAGTACCGGCGGGTTGGCCACGGTCCGGCGGTCCCCGGAGGACCAAAGGGCGGACCGCTCGCCGCCGGTGACGTAGACCAACTGGTTCAAGCCGCCCCACCCGGACGCTTTCACGCGTTCTTTGCCGTCGGGACCCACGAGCGAGGCGACGGCCCCACTCGATGTGTCCAGACGGATCTTGAATCCGCCCGCCGCCGCCTCCGTCGCATTCCCTTCGTCGACGGGCGGCCTGGGAGCGTGACCCGACTCCCGCAGTGCGACATAACCGAGGGCGGGCACGTTCTGGAGGAGGGCCAAAGAGTCGCCGTCTTCCAGATCCACGGCGGCGACGTCGGCACCCGCCGCGGTCCACCCCGAGCCGGCGCCCCCCGGGATTCGCATCACGTCGGTGCGGTTCCAGCTCCCGGCATTCAAGACGATGCGGGAGCGCCCGCGGTCCTGCCCCAGGGCCAGTCGTCCCAGGGCATCCGCGATCTGGGTGTTCGCCGTCGCCGCGGCGCCGAGTACGAAGCGGCGCTTGTACTCCCACTGTTCGACGGTCTGGCGGGCGTCGGGTGCGTCGATGCTGTCGGCGGCTCCCCAGGTGTGTTCGCCGAACAGCAGCGCGTCGCGCCATGCGGCCCGGCGCTCGGCGGCGCGGGACGCGATCCGGCCGGCCCGCCCGTCGTACAGCGGATCGGTCTTGTCATCCCACAGGGCCACGAGATCGGCGGCGCGGAGCGCGAGCTGAGTCCGGCGGAAGAGCGCGAGCTCAAGGGCGGTCGATGCGGCTCCGTCTTCCCAGAAGGTCCCAGTATCTCCCCGGCGGACTGGAATCCGGGTGCCGTACCGGGTCTCGACGTCCCGAAAGAAATCCTCGGCGCGGCCGGGCACGATCCGCGGATATGCGAAGCGCCGGTTGAAGTCCTCCATGTTGGCGATCATCCGCTCGTCGACCAGCGCGTTGTCCCATTGCATGCCATAGAGGAGCGCGACGTCGTAGGGCCAGTCGGGTGAGAGGAAGACCGGGTTGGTGAGCAGCCAACCCGAGAGCCGTCTCCCCATTTCGGCCGCTCCGATATGGAAGCCGTAGCGCAGCCCGTCTCCATAGTGATGATTGCGCCAATGGAGGACGCGAGAGCCGTCAGGCGCCTCCCACCAATACAGCTGAGGATAGGAGGTCCAGGGTCCGGTCAGCCCATTCTCGACGCCCTCGGATTCCGGCAGGAGAGGAAGGGCGCGGTCGGGGTTGGGACCGGAGGCCAGATATTTCACGCCGCTCTGGGCGAGGATCATCGGGAACGTGGGGACCTGCCCGGGCACGTCCGTGATTTGCGCCGAGACGAAGCCGAGGCCATGCTCGCGAGCGAAGACCCCGGCGGGCCAGACCATCCGGGCGGCGGTTTCATGGTCGAGGAGGCCTGTGAGCAGGTTCGCAAACAGTGCCTGGAAGCCGATCTTGCCGTCGCGCAGGGCCTGGACCAGGGCCTGGGTCTGCTCCGGTGCCCGGTTCTCCGCGTACGAGATGATCTGCAGGGCGCACTCGGCGCTCCAGCGATAGTCGGGATCGCGGGTGAGGCGAGCGAGCGCGGCATCCAGGTTCTGACGGTGGATCTCCAAGCACCGCTCCTGCAGATCGGTATAGCCGATGTCCGTATGGTTGGTGGAGAGCCAGTAGAGGGTCCAGCGTTTCGTGGGGGTCAGGCGGATCCGGCGGCTCGCGCGCCGGTCCTTCCCAACCACGATTTCGAAGTCGTAGTCGGTCGGTTCCGAGAGGGGGACGAAGACCTCGCCGTCCAGGGAGAGCCCCGAGGGCGCCGGAAGCAGTCCGGCGGTTCCCACGAGCTGCCCGCGGCGGCTGGTGACGCGGGCGCGGGCGGCGGGCGCGTCGAGCCCGGTGACGGTCACCCGAACGAGGTTGTTGTGTCCGTCGGGCTGCGCGTAGAGTGCGGTGGGACGGGCCTCGATCACTGGCGCTGCCGAAGACCCCGGGAATCGGAGCCGATTTTGCAGCGCGGCCGCCACGCCCGCCAGCGAGCCCATGAACATCCGCCGATCCGTCATGCATCCACCTTCATCTCTGCCCTCGTATCTCCAGTGAACGTACGCGGGCTTGACGGGTATGTGGTCAATGCTACCTTTTCCCCGCGCCGGATGACCCACTCGCACCTATATCGGAGGAGTACGTAATGAAGCGTCTCGCACTCGCCGTGGCCCTCGTGGTCCTCGGTGCCTGCGCAAAGGACAATGCGCAGAACGCCGGTGGCACGATGGCGGCCGACACGTCGAAGCACATGATGGCCGACACGACCAAGAAGATGGGCGACTCGTCCGCCATGAAGATGGCCGACACGTCGAAGCACATGATGGCCGACACGTCTAAGAAGATGATGGCGCCGGCCTCCAAGATGCCGGCCAAGGCTCCGGCCAAGAAGCCGTAAGCTTCCCGCCGTCCTGTTGACGATCAAAGCCCGGGCTTCGGTCCGGGCTTTTCGTTTTCCAGGAGCCAGCGCACAGTCCGGCGCACGGCGTCGCGGGGCGACACGACCGGCGTCCAGCCCAGCTCGCGGCGGGCCCGCTCCGCCACGAACGGATTCTCCTCCGCCAGGAACCGGACCGCGGACGCGCCCACGCCGGGATACGTGCCGGGACTCCTGATCATCAGCCATCGCGCCCAGAGATCCACCGCCACCCGCGCCACCGGGTACGGGAGCCGCACTCTCCGCACCCGTGTCCCCAAGGCATCTGCGAAGGCGTCCGTGAACCCCCGTTGGGTGTGGCGTTCGGGACCGTCATCCGTGGTGTTGTAAGCCCGTCCCCGCGCGCCGGGAGCGCGGAGAGCGAGAAGCGCCGCAGCTGCGACATTCCCCGCGTACACGCAGGACAGGTGATTGGTCCCCGCGCCCACCTGGGGCACGATCCCCTGGCGAATGGCGGCGAGCACGCGCGGGGAGAAGAGCCGGTCTCCCTCTCCGTAGATGACGTTCGGGCGCAGCGCTACCGCATCGGCACCCGCCGCCACCGCCTCCCACACGGTCCGCTCCGATTCCCGCTTGCTCTGGGCGTAATAGTCATGCCCGGCGAGTGGACCGAGGCTGAATTCCTCGTCCACTCCCCCGGCCCCCGCGGCATAGGCGGACCCGCGCCCATAGACGGCGACGGAAGAGATGTGGACCAGCCGGACCCGGGCCGCGCGGGCGGCCTTCACGGCCAGGCGGGTACCTCCCACGTTGACGTCCTGGAAGTCCGACCGGGTTCCCCGCTGAGCAATGAGGGCGGCGGAATGGATAATGCCAGACACGCCCCGGGCCGCCTGGCGCCAGGCCCGCTCGTCCGTGACGTCACCTTCCACGACGTCCATGCCGAGAGGGTCGAGGCGGCGAATGCTGGCGGGGCGGATCAGCGCACGGACCGGGGTCCCTTCCTGCTGAAGGGCCCGAATGACGTGGCTGCCGACCAATCCCGTGCCGCCCGTGACGAGAACCGTCACGCGGGCTCGAACCGGGGGAGAGGAAGTGGCAGGGGAGTCACCTTGGCTTCGATCATGCCGACGCGGACGGCAGCCCCATCCGCGACCTCGCGACGCAGGATGGCGAGCCCCATCCAGACGCCCCCTCGAGATTCCGGCGACCCGTCCGGAATCCAGGCGACGCTGGTCAGGTGGCCGACCTCCTTGTCGCTGAGATGCACGGGCTGAGCGGTCCGCCACTCGACGGGGGGTTCACTGGCCAGCTGAACGCCGCGGAGACCACGATTGGGATGGCCGCGGAAGTGGACCCGCGAAACGGTTTCCTGACCCGTGTAGCAGCCCTTCGTATAGGAGACACCGCCGATTTCGTCGTAGCGGACTTCCTGGGGCAGGGTCTTGTCGTCGACCTCCGAGGCGAGCGACGGCCACCCCGCCTCGATCCGAGCCAGTTCGAGAGCCGCCGGATCCCCAACGACCGCTCCTTTCGCGACCAGTCGCTGGCTCAGGGACTCGAGCGCCGGGGGCGTCCCGATCCACTGAACGGTGAAGGGCGCGCCTACGCTCGCGCGGCCGACTTCCAAGTCGCCCTCGAGTTCCACCCGGCCCGGGGCGTGGGGAATGAGAAGGCGTGCCGCTTCCGCGATCCCCAGCGCCGCCGGGCCGGAGAGACGGACGACCCGCAAGTCGGCGCTTCGGTCGGCGGTATTCGCGAGGCGAGGTGGAATGGAACGCTGGAAGATCAGCGCTGCCCGCTCCCGGCCTTCGGCCGAGGTGGTGAAGCGGACCAGCTCTCCTCGCCGGCCCACCCAGCCATCCGCGACGATCATCCCTTTCGGAGTGAGGAGTGCTCCGTAGGCCAGCGCGCCATCCCCGGGCTTTTCGATGTCGTTGGTGAGCAACCCCTGCATGCAGGCGAGGGCCCCGGAACCGACCAGGTCGAAGATTCCCGCCGGCACCTGGGCGACGACCGCTCCGGCCCGCAGGGCCTGCGCCACCGCCGGCGTGACCGACGCGGCATCGACGCGCGCGAGGATGGAGACGGGGTCCGGTGCGTCGCTCATCCGAGGACCGCGTGCAGCCATTTCGCCACGGCCGGTACCACTTCGGTCGAGACCCGGGGGTCCAGCACCAGACCCGGGTGATTCAGCGAGGGGGCGATGAGAAAATCCTTCGTCGAGGATCCGATCCGCTCGACGATCTCCCGGCAGGCGTACGGCGGCGCGAAGAGCACGTCCCGCCCGCCCGCGACGCCCAGGAAGGGGGTGCGAGCCCGAGACATGGCCTCAAGGTAGTCGAACCCGTCCCGGGAGAGCCAGCGTCCTTCGATGTTCCACGCCATCCACTGCGCGAACATCAGCGCGCCCTCGTCGTCGCCGCCGAAACGCAGGGCTCGGGCGGGGAACCGGCCAAGGGTCAGGGCGAGCGCCCGGAACCCCAGGGCACCGAGGTAGCGCATGGCTCCCATGTGTGCCGGTCCCGGCGTTCCGAGTACCACGAGAGCGTCCAGCGGCGCCGGCTCGCCCGCGCGCGCCAGCGCCGAGAGGCCGACAACCCCCCCGGCGGAATGACCGATCACGCCTAACGGACGCCTCCCGATATGTGCCCGAAGCCGCTCAATGATTGCCGGAGCGTCCCGGTCGATCAGGTCTTCGAACCACCAGGTCTTGGGAGATGGCTCCCGCGCCGCAACTCCATGACCGCGGAAATCGGCGAGCCAGATGTCGAAGCCCAGTTGTGCAATTCCCTGGGCGAATCCGCGCATCCAGATGGTGTGACCGGAAAAGGCACCGTGGAAAAGCAGGACCACCGGCGCAGGGGCGGGAGCCACCGGCTCCAAGTGATGCAGGCCCACCCTGACGCCGTCAGTGGTGCGGACCAGCTCGGTGATCACCCGTACCGGCCCGCCAGCGCGTACGCCTGGTCCAGCACCTCGACGGGGTGGCGGACGGGGATGGGTCGCGATGTGGCGGCGAGTCCGGCACCGATCTGCATGATGCAGCCGGGATTGCCCGTGAGCACCAGGTCGGGGCCCGCGTCGCTGATTCTCGCTGCCTTTGCGGCCAGGACCGATTTGGAAAGCTCCGGCTCGATCACGGTGTAGAGTCCCGCGGATCCGCAACACTTCTCCGCGTCGGGAACGGCAACCAGCGTCAGTCCCACTATGCTCCGGAGCACCTTCAACGGCGCATCGGCGACCCGTTGCGCGTGCAGCAGGTGGCAGGGCGGGTCATACGCGACGCGTGCGCCGGGATGCGTCGCGCTCACGGGCCCCGCGTCTGCCAGCAGCTCGGTGACGTCCCGCACCCGGGCCGCAAATCGGGACGCGGCGGGATCATCGGGGAGGAGGTGCCCGTAGTCCTTGAGGAGCGCCCCACATCCCGCGCTGTTCACGACGATCGGCTCGCCGCCGTCGCCGAACGCTTCGAGGTTGCGGCGCGCCAGCTCGCGGGCGGCCTCGAGCAATCCGGCATGCGCGTGTAGTGCGCCGCAGCAGACCTGCCCCCCGGGGGCCTCGACGCGGTAGCCGTTGACGCCGAGGGTGCGGATGGTGGCTCCGTGAACATGCGAAAACAGGCCCTCCATAACGCAGCCGCTGAAAAGGAGAGCCCGCGTCTCGGGAGCAGGGAGCCCTAAAGGACTTCCTGACGGTCGTGGGGGGTCGTTCGCTCCGCCTGCAACCCTTTCTCCCTCCGTGGCCGCCAGCATCGCCATCGAAAATCCGAATCGTCCCGGGCCCGCCAGACGCCGTGGAAGTCCTGTCGCTCTGAAGAGCCGAGCGGCGGCATAGACGAGTCGAGAAATCACTGGCGTGGTCAGAAACCAGAGCGCGAGTCGGGCGATGAGGGGAGCCGGGCGAGTCTCGGCGATCCGTTCGCGGGCCGCTTCGAGCCCCCGTCCGTAGCCGACCCCGGAAGGACACACGGGCTCGCACCCCCGGCAG
>DATBBZ010000051.1:0-8446 GCA_036270745.1 Gemmatimonadales bacterium
TTGAAGCCGAAGCTGTCCATCACGACCTTCACCATCGGCACGAGGCAGTTGGTCGTACACGACGCGTTGGAGATGATGGCGTGCTTCGCGGGATCGTACTTCTCATGATTGACGCCCATGCAGATCGTGATGTCTTCCCCCTTGGCCGGCGCGGAGATCACGACGCGCTTCGCTCCAGCCGTCAGATGCTTGGAGGCGCTTTCCTTATCTGTGAACCGACCGGTGCTCTCGAGCACCAACTCGACCCCCAACTCCTTCCAGGGGAGCTTCTCGGGCTCCTTAATGGCGGAGACCTTGATCTCCTTGCCGTTCACCACCAGGGCGTCGGCCTTGGCTTCGACCGTGCCCGGGAATCGCCCGTGCACCGAGTCGTACTTGAGGAGGTGGGCCAGCGTCTTGGTGTCGGTGATGTCGTTGACGCCGACGAACTCGATCGCGGTATTTCCGGCGGCGACGGCCGCCCGCAACACGTTGCGGCCGATCCGGCCGAACCCGTTGATGCCAACCCGCACTGCCATTGCGCGCTCCTACGTGAAATCGGGGATGACGGCGCGACCGAACGTGACGGCCGCAATGTGAGTGGCGCCGGCCTGGGCGAGCGCACCAGCCGCCGCCGCCAAGGTCGCACCCGTGGTAAAAACATCGTCAACCAACACTAACGCGGAAGTCGGAACGCGGAATGCGGAACCGTTCCGCCTTCCCACTTCCGAGTTCCGCGTTCGAAACGCCCCCGCCACGTTCGCCAGACGCGAGGCCGGTGTCAACGTGGTCTGCGTCGCCGTCTCGCGCACCCTCGTCAACAACCCGCTCCACACCGGCACTTGCCACGCCGCTCCCAGCGTGCGCGCCAGAACCTCGCTTTGATTGTATCCCCGCCGGGCCAGCCGTCGGCGCGCGAGCGGAATGGGGACGAGCGCGGAGCCAGTGGGCGGCGCGGGCAGGTGGCGCACCATCACGACCGCGAGATCGCGTCCCACTCTCGGCAGGCCGCCGTACTTCAGCGCGTGGACGGCCTTCCGGGCCGGGACGTCGAGCCACACCGCGGAGCGTACCCGCTCGAAGGCCGGAGGCCAGTCGTGACAGAGGCGGCAGGGACCGAAGTGGGGCTCGGGTTGGCCGCACCGGTCGCACCAGGGCGGAGACACGGCCCGCCAACGATGGCGGCAGACCGCGCAGACGACGTCGTCGGCTTTGATGAAGGGGAAGAGCGCGTGGCAGAGGAGACATTCGGCGGGCAACAGGAGCTGAGCGAAGGCGCTAGTCACGGAGCGCGCGCTCCACGGCGGCGCGCATCACCTCCACCGGGGCGTGCACCCCGGGAAAGAATCGCTCGAAGGCGGCGGCACCTTGTGCCACCAGCATGGTCCGGCCATCGCTCACCCGGCGCCCCCGTTTCTCCACTTCCTGCACCAAGGCGGTGCCGCCCCGCCGGTACACGAGGTCGAGCACCACGGTGCTCGGACCGACCCGTTCGGGCACGAGCGGCAAAGCGTCTCCATCCCGCATCCCCAACGGCGTCGCATTGATGACCACGTCCGCGGCGCCGTTGTCGGCGGGGCTGGCCTCGAGTGACAGCACGCTGCGCGCCCATTCGACGAACCGCCGGGCCGTCTCATGCGTCCGTGATTTCACGTGCAGGATGGCCCCCCGCTCCACCGCGGCTGCCGCGACGGCGCGGGCAGATCCGCCGGTGCCGAGGACCAGCCACCGGCCTCCCCGGCCTACGCCCAGCTGATCGAGCGCCTGGGAGACGCCGATCACGTCGGTGTTGTCTCCGACGAGCGTGCCATTCTCCACCCAGAACGTATTGCACGCGCCGGTGCGAGTGCAGGCATCCGTTTTCCGCGCGACGTACCCCGCCGCTGCCTCCTTATGAGGAACAGTGACGTTGCCGGCGGCGCCGACGGTGGTGAGGGTGGAGAGCACGGAGGCGAGTGCCGCCGCGGGGGTCTTCAGCGCGACGTAGGTCCCAGGAATGCCCAGGGCCTGCATGGCGGCATTGTGCATCGCGGGGGACAGGGAGTGGGAAACGGGGTCGCCCACAATGGCGAGGAGCCGGGGGTCACCGGGGCGAGCCATCGGCCGCCTCCCGGGCCAGCCGCTCCACGACCGCCGTGATCAGCGCCTCCAGCTCCGCGCACGTTTCGCGGTAGATCTCGAGGTCTCCCCCGAACGGATCACTCACCTCCGCGTCTCCGGAACGTCCGGCGAACTCGCCGAGCACGAACACCCGTCCGTCGCCCCCCAGCTCGTCGACGCGGGCGCGATGATGCCGGGCCATGGTGAGGATGAGGTCCGATTCTTCGACCAGCTCCCGCGTCAGGAGGCGGGCGCGGTGACTCGAGAGATCGAGCCCGCGCTCGAGCGCCACGAGATAGGCACCCTCCGACGCCGGCGCCCCGTCCCACGCCCCCGTCCCCGCCGAGCTCACGACCAGGTCCGAGAGGTCACGGTCCTGCAACGCCTTGGTCAACAGCGCGGCGGCGAGGGGACTGCGGCAGATGTTGCCGGTACAGACGAGGAGAACGCGTTTGGTCATGGCGCGAGTGGTCCGACCGCCGCGCGCAGCTCCGCCTGGGACAAGGCTCCAGGGCGGACCAGCCGGGCCGTCGGGGTCGTGCAATCAACCACTGTCGACGGCGGACGGTTCCCGAGCACGCCGCCGTCGAGCACCAGGAGCCGCCCGTCCTGCACCGCGGGCGCAAAGTCGCGGACGATCGCGGCAGCACCAGGCTCCGGGGCCTGGCCGGGCAGGTTCGCGGACGTGGAGGTCAAGGGCTCACCGAGATGGGCCACGAGTGCCGCGATGAGCGGGTGCGACGTCCACCGCACGGCAATGCCGCCCTCCGGTCCACGCAGCAGATCGGGAAGCCGTCCGCTGCCGCCGGGGAGCACGAGCGTGAGGGGACCAGGCCAGAAGGCCCGGGCCAGGGCATCCGCCGCGCGGCTGAACGCGAGACCGTACGACTCCGCCATCTGCCGGTTCGACACGAGGAGCAGAAAGGGCTTCCCGAGCTCCCGGCCCTTCAGCTGCGCCAGCGCGGTGACGGGCTCCGTACGGGCGAGCGACCCCAGCCCATAGACGGTCTCGGTGGGATACGCGACCAACCCACCGGCGCGCACGTGCGCCGCCACCCGGGGCGTCGAGGACGAGGCGCTCTGTGGGGAATCGAAGGGCACTACACCGGTCATCGCAGCTCACGAGCGAGGGCTTCGGCGATCCGAAAGTCGTCGGGGGTGGTCACCTTGAAGTTATGCGGAGTGTCCGGCACCACGTCTACGGGGAACCCGGCGCGTTCACACAGCTCGCCGTCGTCCGTGGGTGGAGGGTCGCCCAGCTTCAGGCGGTTGAACGCCTCCAGCAGCATGGACCTCGGAAAGCCCTGGGGCGTCTGGGCCCGCCAGAGTCCGTTCCGCGAGACCGTCCGCGTCACGCGGGATTCGCCGTCGACCTCTTTCACGGTGTCCGAAAGCGGCACGGCCGCCACAGCCCCCACCCCGCTCCGGGCCCGGGCGATCACCGCATCGATCGTGGTCCGGCTCGGAAAGGGGCGCGCCGCGTCGTGGACCAGGACGAAACGGCAGTCGGCGCGGAGCGCCTTCACCCCGGAGCGGACCGAGTCGGTGCGACTCTCGCCACCGCGGGCCAGGATGAGCCGGTCCCCCATCACCTTGGCGAGCCATTCCGGGGGATGTTCGACGAAGGCGCGGGGCAGCACCGCGACGACCTGCGAGACGTCGGGATGCGAGGTGAACGGCCGCAGGGCCCGCAGCAGCATCGGGATGCCCAGGATGGTGCGGAACTGCTTCGGCTCTCCGGGGCCGGCCCGGATCCCCGCCCCTGCCGCGACGAGGACGACGCCGACGTCAGGCGGCAAGGCGCCGGGCGAGCTCACCAATGTGCTCCAGGCCGATGACGTCGAGGCCGTCGACGCGGACGCGCGAGCGCGCCGACAAGAACGCGCGGCGGAATCCCTGACGGCTCGCCTCCGCCAGGCGGCGCTCGATGCCGGCCACAGGGCGGATCTCGCCCCCGAGCCCCACCTCGCCGAGGAAGAGCGCGTCGGCGGGAGCGGGGCGGTCGTGGATGCTCGAGACGAGGGCGGCGGTGACGGCGAGGTCGGTGGACGGCTCGAGGAGGCGCACGCCGCCGGTCACGTTGACGAAGACGTCGAGGTCCGAGAACGGGAGTCCGCCGCGGCGCTCCAGCACCGCGAGCAGAACGGCGAGGCGCCGCTGGTCGAATCCCGTCGCCACGCGTTGGGGCGTGCCGAACCCGGCCTTCGACGCGAGCGCCTGAATCTCGACCAGGAGCGGCCGCGTGCCTTCCATCAGGGCGGTCACCGCGGACCCCGAGACGCCGGTCTGCCGTCCCGCCAGGAAGAGCGCGGCGGGATCCGGTACCGCCTCCAGTCCCGACGCCGTCATCCGAAAGACCCCGATCTCGTCGACGGAGCCGAACCGGTTCTTCACGGCCCGGAGAATCCGGTGGTCGAGGGTGGCTTCGCCTTCGAAGTAGAGCACGGTGTCGACGATGTGCTCGAGCGTGCGGGGCCCGGCGATGCCGCCCCCCTTCGTGACGTGTCCCACAAGGACGACCGCGGGTCCGGCGTCCTTCGCGAACCGCATCATGCGCGCCGCGCACTCCCGGACCTGTCCGACGTTTCCGGGGGCCCCTTCGAGCTCGTCCGTGTAGGTGGTCTGAATCGAATCGACGAAGACGACCTGCGCATTCAGGGCCGCGGCGTGCGCGACGACCGACTCGAGGCGCGTCTCTCCGAGGGCGTGGACCGCGTGCGCGTCGGCGCCCAGCCGGTCGGCGCGCAGGCGAAGCTGGTCGGGCGATTCCTCACCCGAGACGTACAGGGTGCGGACCCCGTTCTTCTCCAGCTGCGCGGCCGCCTGCAACAGGAGCGTGGACTTCCCGATCCCCGGCTCTCCACCGACGAGCACCAGCGACCCGGGTACGATTCCGCCACCCAGCACGAAATCGAACTCGGCGATGCCGGTTTTCCAGCGCTCGCGGCTGGTTCCGGTCACTTCCCCGAGCCGGATGGGCGCCGTGGACCCCAGAAGATCCCGACTCCGGCGGCTCCCGACTCCCGACTCCCGTCTCTTATCCGCCACCGGCTCTTCGACCAGCGAATTCCACGCACTGCACGAATCACAGCGCCCCGCCCACTTCGGCTGCTCGGCGCCGCACTCGGTACAGCGAAACACCGAGCGCGGCTTAGCCACCAAACACTTCCCCCGGCGGGCCGCTCCGCTCGGTGTAGTTGTCGAAGCGCGTGTATTCCTTCTTGAAGTACAGCTTGATGGTGCCGGTGGGGCCGTTGCGCTGCTTCCCGACGATCAGCTCGGCCAGTCCCTCGATGCTCTCGTCCGTCTTGGGGTCCACCGCCCCGTCGTAGAACTCCTGCCGGTAGATGAAGCAGACCAGGTCGGCGTCCTGCTCGATGGCGCCGGACTCACGGAGATCCGACAACTGGGGCCGGCGGTGCTCTCCGCCGCGCTGTTCCGGGGCGCGGGAGAGCTGGGACAGGGCGAGCACCGGGACCGCCAACTCTTTGGCCAGGGCTTTCATCGCCCGGGAGATGTAGGAGATCTCCTGCTGGCGGTTCTCCACGTTCGTGGGTCCCTGCATCAGCTGAAGGTAGTCCACCACCACCAGGCCGATATCGTGTTCCGCCTTGAGGCGCCGGGCCTTGCTGCGCATCGCGAGGGGGGTGAGGGCCGCGGAGTCGTCGATCCAGATCGGGGCCGTGCCCAGGAGGCCGGCGGCCCGGGCCAGCTTGGGATAGTCGTCGTCCCGGAGCGCGCCGCGACGCAGGCGCTGTGCGTCCACCAGCCCCTCGGAGCAGAGCAGGCGCTGGACCAGTGCGTCCTTGGACATTTCGAGCGAGAAGATGGCGACGCCGATGTTGTGCTCGATGGCGGCGTGCTGGACCACGTTCAGCACCAGCGCGGTCTTTCCCATCGACGGCCGGGCCGCGATGATGACCAGGTCGGATTTCTGAAACCCGGCGGTCAGGCGGTCCAGGTCCGCGAATCCCGAGGGTACCCCGGTAACGGCGCCCGCCCCCGCCTGCAGCTGCTCGATCCGCTCCATCGCGGGCCACACCAGCTCCTTCAGCCGGCTGAACTCCTCCGACCGGCGGAGCTGCGCCACCTGGAAGACGCGATGCTCGGCGTTGTCCAGCACCTCGCTCGACTCGGACCCCGAGTCGTAGACGTCCTGAATGATCTCGGTGGCCGCCTCCACCAGCCGGCGGAGCACCGCTTTGTCGCGGACGATCCTGGCGTGATACGTGACATTCGCGGCGGTGGGCACCACATCGATGAGCGCGCCGACGTACTCCATGCCGCCGATGCGGTCGAGATCGCCCCGGCGGGTCAGCTCCTCGCCCAGCGTGACGGGATCGATGACCTCGCGCTTCTCGGTGAGGCTCGACATCGCGCGGAAGAGCACGCGATGCGCCTCGCGATAGAACATCGTGTCGTCCAGCACCTCGACCGCCTGCAAGGCCGCGTCCTGCGACAGCATCATCGCGCAGAGAACGGCCTGCTCGGCTTCATTGCTCCAGGGCGGCTGGCGGCCGCCGAAGGTGCGGTCAGGCGTCGAGGAGACGGCGGGCGAAGCGGACGTCATCCCAGGTCGGTTTCTTCCAATTCGGGTTTCGCAGCAGCGCGGCCGGGTGGTACGTCACCACCACGGGAATACCCCGGAAACGATGCACCCGATTCCGCATCGCGCCTAGGGCCTGTTTCGCATCGAGCAAACTTTGCGCCGCGGTGCCACCCATTGCCAAAATGACTTTCGGTCGTACCAGCTCGATCTGGCGCCAGAGGTACGGGAGACACGACGCGACTTCGTCGTACTGCGGCACGCGGTTTTCCGGCGGCCGGCACTTCACGATATTGCAAATGTAGACCTGGTCCCGCGGCAGATCGATCGCCGCAAGAATCTTGGTGAGCAATTCTCCCGCCTGCCCCACGAACGGCCGGCCGGTCTCGTCTTCCGTTCTGCCGGGCCCTTCCCCGACTACCACCAGCCGCGCGGTCTCGGCGCCCTCACCGGGAACGGTGTTGGCGCGCGTCTCGCACAGGCGGCACTTCTTGCACTCCTTGATGAGTGCCGCGACCGCGGTCAGCGTGGCGGCCTCGCGGATCGGGTCTTTGGTGAAGAGGTCGCCGGTGGGCGGATCGTAGACAATTCCCGGCGGCGGCAGGGGGGCGTCACCCCCCGTTGGCAACCCCGGGAACCCCGGGCCTTCGCCCAGGGTCGGGAAAGACAGCCGCGCTCCGGTGTTTGTCGTACCTGACCCCGGGCGTGAGCCCGGGGAATCCTGGAGGGTGGCGTGGGTCGTCACCGGCAGGATCACCCCATCCGTCCCGAGCTTCCGCTGTTGTTCGAGGTAGGCCCGCGCGAGCGGGCGTGGGTCCCGGCCGCCGGTCACGAGAGCTTGGACTCCACCGCGTCGAGGATCCGGTCCGCCACTTCGCGCTTGGAGAGCAGCGGCAGGGACTGCACCTCTCCATCGCGCGTGATGATCGTCACCTTGTTCGTGCTGACTTCGAATCCGGCCCCGGGCTCCGTGGCGTCGTTGAGCACGATCGCGTCGAGCTTCTTTTCCCGGAGCTTCCGCTCGGCGTGCTTCATCCCGTCACCGGTTTCGAGCGCGAACCCGACCATCAGACAGCCCTTCGGTCTCTTGAGTGACGCGAGGACGTCCGGCGTCGGGGCGAGCGCCAGCGTCAACTTCCCCTTTGCGCGCGGTCGTTTGGTCTTTTCCATCTTCGCCGGCTTGAAGTCAGCCGGCGCCGCGGCCATGAAGAGCGCCGAAGCGCCGCCCAGGACGCGCTGGACCTCAATGCGCAGATCGTCGGTCGATTCAATGCGCACCACGGTTGCGCCGGACGGTGGAGCCAGGTCGGTGGGACCGGCCACGAGCGTCACCACTGCCCCGCGCGCCAGTGCCGCCTCGGCCAGGGCATAGCCCATCCGTCCTGACGACGGATTCGTGATGACCCGAACGGGATCCAGGTGCTCCCGCGTCGGTCCGGCCGTCACCACGACGTGCCGGCCCCGCCAGGGGCCTGCCGGCGCCAGGATCCGCCGTACTTCGATCAGAATCGCCTCCGGCTCGGTCATGCGGCCGGGGCGTTCACTCGGGCCCTCCGCCAACGCGCCGACGTCCGGCCCCACGAAGTGCCACCCGCGCTCACGCAACGTCTGGAGGTTGGCCTGGGTGGCGGGATGCGCATACATCCCGTCATTCATCGCCGGAGCGGCGAGGATGGGCCCACTGCGGGCGACCAGCATGGAGGTGAGGAAATCATCGGCGAGCCCCTGCGCCGCGCGGGCCAGGAGCTGCGCGGTGGCGGGAGCGACGATGACGAGATCCGGATGCTTGGCGAGATCCACGTGGGCGAGCGCGCGGCCCGG
>DATBBZ010000052.1:0-2170 GCA_036270745.1 Gemmatimonadales bacterium
GTGGCCCTGGCCCGGGGGGATTCGGCCTGGGCCCGGAACCTCCTCTATCACCTGCTCGCGAGCGCCCCGCAGTCCGATGACGCGGCCGCGGGCGAGGCCCTCGCCCAGGGACCCCTGCCGCCCCTGACGTCCGCTGAACGCACGTCTCTGGCGCAGGTGCTCCGGACCCACGGAGACGTGCCGGCGGCCGTAGTTCAGGTGCGTCGCGCCATCCTCTCCGGGGACTCGAGCGCCGCAACGCTCCTCCTGTGGAGCGATCTCCTGGTGAGCTCGCGGAAGGACCGGGAGGCGCTCCGGGCGGTGTCAGCTGCCGCCCTCCTCGCCGCGGACTCCTCCACCCGCGCACTCGCCACGTATCGCCGGGCCCGGGTACTCGTCCGCATGGGGGACTCGAGCGCCAGCCAGGCGCTCTCGGACTTCGCGCGCGCGTACCCGGGAGACTCCGCCGCCGTCACCGCGCTCTACCTGGCGGGGGACCGGCTGGCCGAGCGGGGCGATTCGTCAGGCGCCGAAGCGATGTTCCGCGAGCTGGTGTCGGCGCACGCGCTCGATCCCGCGTCCGTGCAGGCGCGGCTGCGCCTCGGCTCCTGGGAGTACCGCCGGGGACACCTGGACCGGGCCGCGGAATGGTTCCAGGGAGAGGTCGCGGCCGCACCCGGCACCCATGGTGCGGCGCGCTACTGGCTGGCGAAGATCGCCGCGGCCCAGGGGGACGGGGCGGCCGCGAACGCGCAGTGGACGGCGCTGGCCCACGACGACTCGATCGGCTACTACGGACTGCGGGCGCGAAAGGCCGCGGGCTTGCCGCCCCTGACGGTCGGTGAGGGCAGCGACTCGCTGGTGCCCACGGTGGCGGCGGGACTCGCCCGCCTCGACACGCTTCGGTTCGCCGGACTCGATTCCGAGGCGGACGTCCAGGTGCGCGCCCTGGTCGGCGCCCCTCCCGACTCGGTGCCTCAACTGCTCGCCTGGAGCTCCGGGCTCGCCTCGCGAGGGTGGGGGTCCATGTCCGTGCGGTTGGCGTGGCTCGCGGCGCCCCGGGCGCCCGGCGACCCCAGAGTGCTGCGCGCAATCTTCCCTTGGCCCAACCGGCGCGCGGTCGAGGCCGAGGCGAGTGAGTTCCACGTCGATCCGTATCTGCTGGCGGCCCTGATCCGGCAGGAGAGCGTGTTCGATCGCGAGGCGCTGTCGCGCGTCGGGGCACGGGGGCTCACCCAGCTCATGCCCAGCACGGCCGCGTACACCGCACGAGGTCTCGACCTCCCGTTCGCTCCCGAGTGGCTGACCGTGCCCGACCTGAATCTCCACCTGGGCGCGGCCCATCTGGGGACGCTGCTGGCTCGGTACCACGGCCGGGTGGACGCCGCGGTCGCCTCGTATGACGCCGGGACCACGCCCGTGGACCGGTGGCTCGCGCGGGCGCCGGGGGCGGACCCCGACCTGTTCGTGGAGGACGTCGCGTACGTGGAGACGCGGGGGTATGTACGGTCCGTCTTGCGGAACTGGGAGATCTACCGCGCACTGTACGGAGCGAACTGACCCACGCCGACTAGGGCGTGCCAGCCGGGCTTAGATTCCCGTCATGCCTGCCGCACCCCGCTTCACCGACGCACTCTTCCTCGTAGACGGGTACGCGCTCATCTATCGGGCGTTCTTCGCGATGATCGCGCGTCCCCTCACCACCCGGCACGGCGAGAACACCTCGGCGGCGTGGGGCGTGACGAACTTCCTGCTCCGCCTGCGCGAACGGCACCAGCCGGGGTACCTGGGCTGGATCAACGACCGGGGCGTCTCGTTCCGCGAGCGGCTCTACCCTGAATACAAAGCGACGCGCCAGAAGCTCACGGCTGAGCTCCAACAGGACTTCGACCGGTCCGTAGATCGCATTGCCCAGCTCCTCGAGGCCTTCCGGGTCCCGCTCGTGACCGTGGAGGGCTTCGAGGCCGACGACGTCATCGGAACACTGGCCGCCAAAGCCACCGAGACTGGTGTGTTGTCGGTGATCGTGTCGGGGGACAAGGACTTTTACCAGCTGATCGGACCCAGGGTGTCCCTCCTGAACCCCGGCCGTTCCGGCCCTGCCGGCGTCGAGGAGCAGTGGGTGGACGAATCGAACGCGTCGGAGCGGCTGGGCGTGCCACCTCGTCAGGTGATCGACTACCTGGCGCTG
>DATBBZ010000053.1:0-8215 GCA_036270745.1 Gemmatimonadales bacterium
CTTCAGGACCAGCGCGGCGCGAATGGCGATGGCCGTGTCCAGGCTCTTCGCACCCCAGCCGATGTACCCGACCGCGCCGGCGTAGGGGCCGCGGGCCTCGGGCTCCAACTCGTCGATGATCTCCATCGCCCGCACTTTCGGTGCTCCCGTGACGGTGCCGTGTGGGAAGCAGGCCCGGAGGGCGTCGAGTGCGTCGTAGCCGGTGCGCAACTTGCCGCGCACTTCGCTCACCAGATGCTGCACGTGCGAGTACCGCTCGAGCACCATCAGGTTGGTCACCCGTACCGTGCCGTACGCCGCGACCCGTCCCACGTCGTTTCGCGACAGGTCCACGAGCATGAGGTGCTCCGCCCGCTCCTTCGGATCGTCGGCCAGCGCGGCACCCAGCCGCTCGTCCTCGAGCGGTGTTGCGCCCCGGGTCGCCGTGCCCGCGATGGGCCGCACCGTGACCTCGCCGCTCTCGACGCGCACCAGCGTCTCCGGCGACGAACCCACGAGCGCGCAGTCGTCGAGCTGGAGGAAAAAGAGATAGGGAGCAGGGTTCAGGGCGCGGAGGTAGCGGTACAGCCGCAGGGGATCGACGGCGCCCGCCGCCTCCTGCGCGCGGGATAGCACCACCTGAAATGCGTCCCCGGCTTTGATGTACTCGAGAATCCTGCCGACGTCCGCTTCGAAGCGCTCCGCCGGATAGCCCGAGGTGGTCGGCACCGGCGCCGGGTGGGCCGGCATGCGTAGCGGGGGCAGGGCATGCGGTTTTTCCAGCCGCGCCACCAGGGCGTTGACACGGGTCTCGGCGTCATCGGCCAGCCGCTCGCGCTCGCGCGCCGGCGCGCCTGGCGGCACTTCCACGGTCGCGACGATCGAGGCGCGGCCATAGAGATTGTCGAGGATCACCACCGTGTCGGCGATCATCAGTACGGCGTCCGAGACCCCGACGGTGTTCCGCGGCGGGTGGGGCAGTCGCTCCACGCTGCGAATGAGATCGTAGCCCAGGTATCCCACCGCCCCACCGGTGAAGCGCGGCAGGCCGGGGGCCTCGACGGCGGGGACGTGACGCAGGAGGCCGGCGAGGTGCTCCAGCGGCGCGTCCACCGTCCCCTGGGAGGCCCAGCCTTCCGGCTGGGTCCAGCGTTCCACGGACCGGCCCCGGTACCGCCATACCTCGCGGGGCTCGGCGCCCAGGAACGTGTACCGGGCCCACCGCTCACCGCCCACCAGGGATTCAAGGAGGAAGCCGAATGGGCCGGACGCGATCTTGGCGTACGCCGCCACGGGCGTGTCCGCGTCCAGCAGCACTTCGCGGACGAACGGGACCATGCCCCCCGCTGCCGCGCGGGTCAGGAAATCGTTCCGGGCGTCACTCATTTCGGCGCGGCGAGGAGGTACGTGCCGGGCTGTGACAGCGCCGACGATGCCACATTGGCGGCGTTCCCGGTGCTCAGGGCCCGCCACTCATCCGGGGCGTACTCGTAGTAGAGCTTCAGGGCCTGAGCGAACGCGGTGGGATCGGGGTACTTGGAGGGCGCCGAGTCGATGACGCTGAAGTCGGCGAAGTTGGCGTAGGACACGTCGATGGTCGGCGAGCCCGCGATGTTGAACACGACGGTGGCCGGTTGGAGCGTGAAGCCGAAGACGCCCTGGGTCACGGACGCGCTGAGCGTCACCGTGGACGTGTCGGCCAGGATGGTGTCGTTCCGCGAGACGATGCTGTGACTGGAGAAATGGTAGACGGCGAACGTTGAGTAGACCGGGGAATCGTTGTTGGTCCAGGTGATCGAGACCGTCGCGTTGTTCTTGAAGACCAGGGACCGGTCGAGGGGATCGGCCGAATCGGAGCGCGCGAGCGCCAGGAGATCCTTGCGGTGGATCACGTTCAGGGGCCCGGTGCTCGAATGACAGGCCGCGAGGCTCAGGAGGAGCGCGTACATTACGCGGCGATGCGCGCCCTGCTGCTGCTGGTGCTGGTGGGAGCTCCGCTCCCGCTCGCCGCCCAGGCCCAGGAATGGAACGCCCCGTCCGCGTTGGCGCTCGTGACCCGCGGCATTCGCCGCCGCGGCGCCACCACCGCCGATACCGCACTTCACGACTACAAGGCGCATGGGCACGGGTTCGTGTTCTTTCTCGGGCAGTTCGGGGACGGGTTGAACGCCTCACCGCGGTTGATCAAGACCGATCAGCTCGAACTGGAATTGTACTGGAAGGCCCCGGGGGCCAGCAAGCAGCGGATTGTAGGGTGGCGCAACGCGGCGCAGCTGCCGACCGACATCAACTACCACCGCGATCACCTCGGCATCATTCAGAACAACTTCGGCCGCGCCATCAGGCTCGGTGAGGGGGACGAGGTCCAGGATGTGCCGCACCCCCTGTCCCCCGGCGCCCAGCTCGACTACGACTACGCGCTCGGCGACACCCAGATGGTGACCATGCCGGGACGCACGGTCCGCGTGGTGGCGCTCCGGGTGCGACCCAAGGATTTCTCTGCGCCGCGGATCGTCGGCACCCTCTACCTGGACGTGGCCACCGCGGCCCTGGTGCGGATGGCCTTCGACTTCACCCCGGCCTCCTACCGGGATCCCGAGCTCGAGGACGTCAGCGTCGTCCTGGACCAGGCCCTCTGGGATGGCCGCTTCTGGCTCCCCTTCCGTCAGGAGATCGAGATCCGTCGACGGGTCACCTGGCTCGACTTTTCGGCTCGGGGCATCATCCGCGGCCGCTGGGAGATCGGCGACTACGCCTTCAATCTCGGACTGGCTGACACCTGGTTCGCAGGGGAAGAGATCTCCGCGCTGCCCCAGGTCGAGCTCGATTCGTTCCCGTGGCCCAACACGCTGGCCCAGGCGATGGGCTCGCTCCAGACCCCGGCCCGCTCGGACGACCTGGATCGCCTGCGAGCGGAGGCCGCGCGCATCGCAGGCGCCCACTTGCTGACCGGTCTCTCGCCTACGCGTCTGGGGGTCCGCTCCCTCTCGGACCTCCTCCACGTGAACCGGGTCGAGGGGCTGACCGTGGGCGCCGGCGTCGCCCAGCAGCTCGGTGGCGCGGTGGAAGCCCGGGTGCGGTCGAGCTACGGCTTCGGAGATCATCGTGTCAAGGCGCATGGGGAAGTGGAATGGAATACTCCCGGGGGCTCGCTCACGCTGTCCGGCTACCGTGAGGTGCGTGACATCTCCGACCGCCCCGTGATCTCACCACTCTTCAACTCGATCAACACGCAGGAGTGGGGGCGCGACTACGGGGACTACTACCTCGCCGATGGCGGCACCCTCGCCTTCCGGCGTGCCGTGGGGACGCAGGGTGACTGGAGTACGTCGGTCGGACGGGAGCGGATCGGCTCCCTCCCGGTTGCCGGCTGGCCCGCCGGCGGTGGATACGCGCCCAACCCGCCCCTCGGGACGTCCTCCGTTGATGTCGCCGGGATGAGCGTCCGGCACCGCGCGGCGGGGTTGGGGGAGAGCATCCGTCACGATCTGGCGGGCGGCCTCTCCGTCGAGGGGGGACGCCGGGATGGCGGTGACGGCTACTGGCGCGTCTCCGGAGACGGCACGGCGCTCCTGCCCGTGGCGGCCACGCGCGTCGTCGTACGCGGAGAATTCGGCATCGGATCGGTGCATCTCCCGGCGCAGCGGACGTTCGTGCTGGGCGGGCGGGGCACGTTGCTCGGAGACGACTATCGCACGTGGGGTGGGCGGCGGGCCGCGCTCGTCGACGTCGAGTGGCGGGTCCCGGTTCCCTTCCTGAGCTTCTCCGCGGCGCCCTACACCCGGACGCCGTCGCACATCGTGGTAGCGCCGTACGCCGCGGCGGGATGGACCGACGCCCAGGTCGCCGGCACGCCCTGGCTCGCCACGCCGGGGACCCGGGTCACGCTCGGCTTGGCGCTCGAGTGGTTGGGACTCATCCGGGTGGAGGGCGGTTATGGTGCCGAGAGCCGGAAGCTGCATCTGGCGCTCGATGTGACACGCGATTTCTGGGGCCTGCTCTGAGGCGTTTCGGGCTGGACGGGGCCTCCCCTCAGGCTAGGTTTCGTAACCCACATGCCTGACACCACGTTCCCCGATGAATGGCTGGCGACCTCCCTCGAGGGGGTCATTACGCCCGAGCTCCTGGAGGAGCTCCGGGCCAAGGCCGAACCGTCCCGGACCCTCTGGGAGATGATCGTCTCCCGGCACATCGTCACCGACGACGGCATTCTGGAGAAGCTGTCCGCCCGCTACCGCATGAAGGTCGCCGACGTCGCCCTGGTCGATCCCAAGGTCAAAGACCCCTTGCCGGAGCAGCTGGTCCGCCGCTATCGCGTCTTGCCGGTCCGCATTACGGATTCGTTCTGCGAAGTCGCCACGGCCAACCCGTTCGATCTGGACGCCGAGAAGTCGCTGGCCTTCGCCACCGGGCGTGAAGTCCGGATGCTCCTGCTGTCGCCGGCCAAGATCGCCGAGAAGCTCGACGAGATGTACCGTCCGGACCGGACGCTCGACAAGCTTCTCGAGGGCATGGATGAATCCGGCGATCTGATTCATCTGGCCGAAGAATCCCCCGACGAGCTGAGCATCAGCGAGGAGGAGGCGAGTCAGCGGCCGGTCGTCAAGCTGGTCGACCTCATCCTGCAGGAGGGAATCCTCGCCCGGGCCTCGGACATCCACATCGAGCCGGAAGAAGGGGGCGTCGCGGTCCGCTACCGCATCGACGGCGTGTTGCGGCAACAAATGAAGATCCCGCGGGCCGCAGGGCTCCCTCTCATCTCGCGCATCAAGATCATGTCGTCCCTCGATATCGCCGATCGGTTGCGACCGCAGGACGGGCGCGCCCGCGTGGCGGTGAACGGACAGCCCATCGACCTTCGCGTCTCCACGCTCCCCGCCGCTCTGGGCGAGAAGGTCGTGGTCCGTATTCTGGACTCCCGGGCCACGGTCAAGTCGCTGGACATGCTCGGGTTGAATGCCGGCGAGGCGGAGGCGATCAACAATCTCCTGGAGAACCACGAGGGCATCATTCTGGTGACGGGCCCGACCGGTTCCGGGAAAACCACGACGCTCTACTCGATGATCCGCCAGATCCAGAGCGAAGGCGTGAACATCGTGACGGTGGAAGACCCGGTGGAGTACCGGATGCAGGGCATCGTGCAGGTTCAGGTGCAAGAGAAGGCGGGTCTGACCTTCGCGTCAGCGCTGCGCTCCATTCTCCGCCAGGACCCGAACGTGGTGCTGGTCGGCGAAATCCGCGACAAGGAAACGGCCCAGATCGCGACCCAGGCGTCCCTCACCGGCCATCTGGTGCTCTCGACCCTCCACACCAACGACGCCCCCAACGCGGTCACCCGGCTCGTGGACATCGGGGTCGAGGCGTACAAGATCGCCGCCGCCCTGCGGGGGGTGGTGGCCCAGCGGCTGATGCGGAAGCTCTGCCCCACCTGCAAAGAGGTGTGGATGGAAGCGCCGCCCGACCGGCTCAAGAAATGGGTCCCCTTGGGCACGCCGCTCTACCGGTCCGCGGGCTGCCCCGACTGCGCCATGACCGGATACCGGGGACGGTTTTCCATCATCGAAGTGCTGAAGGTCGGGCCTGAAGTGGAGCGGCGGATCGCGGCCGGGCAGACCGCCGACCGGATCGCCGGAGCGGCCCGGCGCTCGGGGATGAAAACGCTCTGGGAATCAGGGCTCGCACACGTCCTGAAGGGTGAGACCACCATCGACGAGCTGCTCCGGGTGGTGGAGGTCCCTTCAGAAGAGGAAGAGGACACTGAGCCCACTGCGGCGGGCCCTATGGGTTCGGGAGGGGGGCGGCCCTCCCCTGCGGCGGGCGTCATGGCGCCCCCGGGGGAACGGAAGGAACGCTCCACCGACCATTTCGAGCTGCTCGAGGAGCCGGCTCCGCCCCGGGCCACCGGCACCCACGGCGCTGCGGCCCTGAAGGTGCTGCTGGTGGACGACGAGGACTCCCTCCGCAAGGTGATGAAGGACCTGCTGGAGCGCGACGGCTACGACGTCACGGAGGCGCGCGACGGCGTACAAGCACTCGACCAGGTGGACCGCGTGGGACCGGACATCGTCGTCCTCGATCTGAACCTCCCCGGGCTCGACGGCTACGGGGTGCTGTCCCATCTCCGCTCCCGGCCCGCCACGGCGGGCATTCCGGTGATCGTGCTGACCGCCAAGGGAGACGAGGACAACGAAGTGCGCGTCTTCGAGCTCGGCGCCGACGACTTCCTCACCAAGCCCTTCCGCGCCCGCGCCCTCTCCGCCCGGCTGGAAGCGGTGCTGGGGCGCCGCCGGCACTAGAGGGTCTGCTGTCGTGACCGACATCAAGGTGATGTTCGTGGACACCCTCGTTCTCCGGGGCGCCGGGGTGGCGCTGCAGGTGCTCGCGCTCCGGCGCGCGCCGGGCCGGACCCGCGCGGGCGCGTGGGAAATCGTGCATGGGACCATCGAGCCGGGAGAGACGCCGGTCCAGGCGTCGCGCCGGGAGCTGAAGGAAGAGACGGGACTGACGCCAGCATCGGTCTACAATCTCTCGCGCACCGAAGCGTTCTATCAGCACGACACCGATGTGCTCGCCGTGATCCCCGCGTTCGCGGTGTTCGTCCCGGCCGACGCGCGCGTCACCATTTCCGACGAACATGATGCGCACGAATGGCTCACGCCGGCCGACGCGAAGAAGCGGCTGGCGTGGCCGCGGGAGCGCAGAGCACTGGACGACGTTTTGTCAATGGTGGGGGGTGGAAGCGCGGGCTTGCTGGACGGCGTACTTCGCGTAAGCTAGGACGGAGCCGCATGAACCCCTTCTATCACCGGATCTATCGCGTCGTGCGTCACATCCCGAAGGGACGTGTCGCGACCTACGGCGTCGTGGCGCGTCTTGCCGGACGCCCCGGTGCCGCGCGCCAGGTCGGCTGGGCGCTTTCCGCACTTCCGGATGACTCGGACGTGCCGTGGTGGCGGGTGATCAACGCGGCGGGCCGGATTTCGCTCTCCGGTGCCGATCACGGCGCCGTGGTCCAGCGGGCCCTGCTGTTGCGGGAAGGTGTGAAGTTCGCTCCGGGAGGGGCGGTGAGTCTTTCGACGTTCGGCTGGCCCGCCGAGGCTTACGACTCGGTGGCCGCCCACACCCGCGCCACTTCGTCCCGGAGATCGCGCAGGTTGAAAGGCTTGCGCACGTAGCGCAGCCCCAGCCGGGTCAGGGTCTCATCAGTCGCAGGCCGCACGTCTCCCGTCGCCACCAGCGTCCGCGCTTTCAGATGCGGCATCCGCTCCGCCAATTCCTCCACCAGTAGCTTGCCGCTCGACGCGGACCGTCCGTCCGCAATGATCAGATCGAACGTCCGGTTGGCGGCCAGCTCCAGCGCGTGCTCCCCGTTGCGCGCCACTTCCACCGCATGTCCCTCGCGTCCGAACAGGGCCTGCACCATCCGGCGGACCGCCTGGTCATCGTCGACCAGCAGAATGGAGCGCACCGGGCGGGAGCTCTTCGACGACCGGGACGACCGCGACGAGCGGGTGGGTGGGGCGGGGGTCCGGTGGTGATCCAGCCGGGCGGGCGCATCCGCCGGGGCGGGTGGGAAATCCACGTGGAAGGACGCGCCGCCCCCGGTCGGCGTGGGCTCCACCGCGATTTTCCCACCGTGGGCTTCGACGATGGAGTAGCTGATCGACAGGCCAAGCCCGGTGCCCTGACCGGGTTCCTTGGTGGTGAAGAAGGGCGTAAAGAGCTGACGCGCCACCTCGTCCGAGATCCCCGGACCGGAATCCTGAATCCGGAGGTGCACTCTGCCGTCGAACCACGTCGATGCCCGCACGGTGCGGGGCCGGTCGGGTGGGTTCCCGGACACCGCCTGCGCGGCGTTGGTCAACAAGTTCAGGACCACCTGCTGAAGGGCGTGCCGGTCTCCCAGCACGTCGGGCACGAGTGAGGCGAAATCCTTCTCGAGGGTCACGTCCTTGAGCCGCAGGTCGTAGCTCATCAGGAGCAGGGTCCGTTGCAGCACGTCCGTGAGATCCACCCGCTCGCGTTCGGCGGGCGCCTTCCGGGCGAACGTCAACAGATTTCGCACGATGCGCCCAGCCCGCTCGGCCTGCTCGTGAATCACGCGCAGGTGGCCCCGGTCATTCTCTCCCAGCTCCTTCTGCTCGAGCAGGAATTCGGAGAGCCCGGCGATGGACGTGAGCGGGTTGTTGAGCTCGTGGGCCACCCCCGAGACGAGCTGCCCCACCGCCGCGAGCTT
>DATBBZ010000054.1:0-2709 GCA_036270745.1 Gemmatimonadales bacterium
CCCCTAATGCTCGTAAACCTGATACCCGAATTTCTCGCCGCCGTCGCCGCGCCCGATCCCCGGGGCGCTTACCACGAGTACCTCGAACGCCATCGTCCCATTCTTCGCAGTTACTGGTCGAACTACGTCCTGGATCCGGACTCCCAGGCGGCCGACGACGTCATCCTGAACGTCCTGCGCGCGGACCGGGCGGATCTGCTGCGCCTGCTGCAGGACGTGGACGTGGTACAGATCGCCGAGGATGCCCTGCACCGGACCCTGGAGACTCTGGAAGCGGACTGCCCCGTCGATCTCTATCTGACGGTGGGGGTCGGCGCCGCGAACGCCGGCGAGTTGGTGGTGGGAGGCCGGGGAATCGCCTTCGTCTGCCTCGAGCACTTCACCGGTCGCGCCAATCCTCAAACCTCCGGGCTGGGGCTCGCGCCCCATCTCCTGCCTCTCTGGATCGCCCACGAGGTCGCTCACGCCATCCGGTATACCGCTCCGTCCAGCCGGGCCGCCATCAAGCGGCTGGTCGCGGAAATGGGCGGCAACTACGACTATTGGGACACCGGGAGCCGGGCGCCCCTTTACGAGCATCTGGTGAACGAGGGGGTCGCGGTGGCCGCCTCGCAGGCCGTGACACCGGGGTTCGAGCCCTGGCAGTACTTCGGCTACACCCGGCGGCAATACCGCCGGCTCCGGGAGCTCGACGCGTTTCTCCGCCGGGCCTCAGGGCCGGAGCTCGATCAGTCGGGTCTCGGTCTCCGGCTGCGATATCTCTCGGGGGGCATGAGTCCCACGGCCCGGCTGGTAAACGGCAAGGTGCTTCCGGAGCGCTCGGGTTACTACCTGGGAGCACGGATGGTCGAGGCGTACGTGGGCGAGGCAGGGATTGCCTCGGCCGTTCGGGCCACCGCGTCCGACTTTCGGGTGGCCGGAGACCGGGCCCAGGGAATTGGGGCACAGACCGCGTGAGCGCCAAACGCGTCACCCAGGAACGCCGGTCCAACCGGCCTCTGCGCGAGGTCCTGGACGACCTCATCTCTCACACCCGCGAGATCGCCCGGCGGGCCAAGGAGATGAAGCCCGAGGAGCTCGACTACGCCCAGCAGCGCCTGGAGTGGCTCGCGGATGAGGTGTGGCGGGTGGCCACAGGACAGGAGACACCGCCCGAGGCATAATTAAGCATGACCCAAGCCGGTACCTACCGCATTTCGGTCGCCAAGGAAGACCTCAATTTCGCGGCCGCCCATTTCATCACGTTCGCCGGACACCGCTGCGAAACCCTGCACGGCCATAACTACCGCGCAGCCGTCCTGCTGGACGGCACGCTCGACCAGGAGAGCTGGTACGTGGTCGACTTCTCGGCGGTGAAGAAGATCATGCGGCGGCTGACCGCGGAGCTCGACCACAAGGTGCTCCTGCCCCTCGAGAATCCGCGGCTCCAGGTCACGACCAAGGATGGCTCGATTCACGTGGCGTACGAGCAGAAGCCCCGGTACGTGTTCCCCGAGAAGGACTGCGTGCTCCTGCCCCTTCCCAACACCACGGTAGAGATGCTGGCGACCTTCCTGGCGGGGAAGCTGGCGCGGGAGCTGGGGGATGCCGGAGCGAAGACCATTACGGCGCTGGAGCTCGAAGTGGAGGAGAACTTCGGGCAGTCGGCGACCTACCGGATGACCGTCTAGGGGGACCCATGGCGACAGAAGCGGCACTCACCGAGGCACAGATCAGGGATTCGCTGAAGGGCCTGCCCGGCTGGAAGTACGAGGGGGGCGCCATTCGCCGTCAATACAAGACCGACGGGTGGCCCACGACGCTCATGCTGGTCAACGCCATCGGATTTTACGCAGAGTCGGCCGATCATCATCCCGATCTGGGAGTGCATTGGGGGAGTGTGGACGTGGCGCTGAATACGCACTCCGCCGGTGGGATTACGGACAAGGACTTCGAGCTGGCCAAGATCTTTGAGCAGTGCGCCCTCTGGCGTCCCCCGACCGGAAGTGCGTTCCGGGGGACGCCGAAGAAGTTCGTCTCAGGGAGCTGAGTCGACGCTGCCGTCCGACCAGTGGCTCAGGGGAACGAGGAACGTAGTGAACGGAGCGTTCGGGGCGTCAAACTCCAGCACCGGCGACTGAGCCGCGTTCGCGCCCCAGGCGGCGTCGGGCGTGCGGGGGAATAAGAGCATCAAGTGCGGATGCCAGGGTCCGTTGACGTTGTCTCCCAGGTACCCTTCCTTCGACAGCATGTAGACCATGGACCCGTTAGCCGGCTTCGTCGCCAGGCTCGCGGCTTGCATCTTGGCCTTGGCCATCCCCGTGAGCGCCTGTTTCGTTCGCGCGAGATAGTCAGGCAGGACCGACTGCGCTGCGGCGGCGTTGAAACAGAGTGGCGCCCGCACCTTCGGATTCCAGAACTCTCCCTGATTGCTGAAGTCGTTGGCCCAGCTCCGTTGCACCACGCACACGAAGCCGTTCTTCCCCGGTACCGCGGTTTCATAGCCCGACGCGCCCAGCACTAGTACTTCCGCGGCATCTGAGATGGAGGCGGGGGCCGCGGTCTTCGCGAGAGCGACCTCGGCGGCGCGGTCCATCCGGTATTGCTCGACCGGCGCCATCGTCGGATACAGTGTGGCGGTGCCTTGAGCCGAGAGCGACACCGGCAATACGATGGCGATACTGATGCTGACGATCCGTCGTGACATGGCCCACCTCCTGCAAACGGTGA
>DATBBZ010000055.1:0-5825 GCA_036270745.1 Gemmatimonadales bacterium
CCCGCGAACGTCCCTGGCGGAAGGCGTCCATCACGAGGGCGATCTGGTCACGGTCTTCGAGATCCGAGTCCCCGAGGGTGAGTTCGACATCGCCGATCACCGTGACGCTTGCCGCTTCCAGCGACCCGCTTCCCTTGCTCAGCCAGTCCTCGATCTGCCGCTTCTGCTTCCTGTTTTCTTCGATCAGAGCTTCGATCCGCTTCTCGACGTGCTCCGGCGGGGCTTTGAGGAGCCGTGCCGCACCCCCAAGCCTTTCCTCGATCTCCCGCCCGTGCCGGTACGCGGAAGGTCCCGTAATCGCTTCGATCCGGCGGACCCCGGCCTCGGCCCCGGTCTCGTGCGTGAACCGGAAGAGCGCGATCTGCCCGGTCGAGGGCACGTGCGTCCCGCCACACAGCTCGAGGGAGACGCCGTCCCCGATGTCCACGACGCGAACCCGCTCGCCGTATTTCTCCCCGAACAGGGCCATGGCCCCCTTGGCGATCGCCTCGTCCCGCGCCATCTCCCGCGTGGTGACCGTCAGGTTCTCCCAGATCCGTCCGTTCACCTCTTCTTCGATGTTCGCGAGCGTCCGGTCGGCGATGGGGCCGTGGTGGCTGAAGTCGAAGCGCAGCCGCTCCGGGGCCACTAGGGACCCGCGCTGACGAACATGCGTGCCGAGCACCTTCCGCAGCGCCGCGTGCACCAGGTGCGTGCCGGTGTGGTTGCGCTCGATGTTGCGGCGCCGGGCTTCGTTCACGTGCGCGCGCACGGGA
The DNA here is from genome assembly GCA_036270745.1 of Gemmatimonadales bacterium. Taxonomy (GTDB): domain Bacteria; phylum Gemmatimonadota; class Gemmatimonadetes; order Gemmatimonadales; family GWC2-71-9; genus 40CM-2-70-7. Next base: position 756 of record DATBBZ010000055.1, read on the forward strand.
GTCGGCTCGAAGGTGTCTCCGAACCGGCCGACCACGGCGCTCTTGCCGTTCTCCTTCACCACGTCTTCGACGGTCAGCTCCCACCCGTCGCCCTGCACGACGCCAGTGTCCGAGACCTGGCCGCCCGACTCGGCATAGAACGGATTGTCCTGGAGGACGAGCTCGACCAGCTCACCCGTCTGCCGGAACGCCAGCAGGTCCGTTTCCGAAGCGGTCTGCTCGTAGCCGATGAAGCGCTGCCGGCCTTCCGGCCGCACGTCCACCCATTCCCCGCGCTTCCCCGCCTGCGTCATCGCGGCCGTCATCGAGACGCGCGCCGCCCGCGACCGCCGCCGCTGCTGCGCCAGCGCATGCTCGAAGCCGTCGACGTCCACCGCCTGCTGGCGCTCGGTCGCGATGACCTGCGTGAGGTCGAGGGGGAAGCCGTAGGTGTCGTAGAGCTTGAACGCGTCTTCTCCCGAGATGGTCTTGGCGGACGTGAGCTCGTCGAGCCGGCGCATGCCGCCCTCGATGGTCTCGAGGAAGCGCTCCTCTTCCGCGCGCGTGGCGCGCAGGATCTCGGCCTTCCTGGATGTCAGATCCGGATACACGTCCCCCATCGTCTCGATCACCCGCTCCACGAGGAGCGCGAGCGTCGGCTCCGCACGCCCGGCCTGCCAGGCGTACCGGACGCCGCGCCGGAGAATCCGGCGCAGGACGTAACCGCGCCCGTCGGAGGACGGCGCCACCCCGTCGGCCAGGAGGAACGTCACGGCGCGGGCGTGGTCGGCCAGGACGCGGTAGGGCGCCCCCGCCGCACCCCGGTCATAGGGGCGGCCGATGACCTCGGCCGCGCGCTCGAGGATGGGGATGAAGAGGTCGGTATCGAAGTTGGACGGCACGTTCTGCATGACCGCCGCGATCCGCTCGAGCCCCGCGCCGGTATCCACCGACGGGCGGGGCAGCGTGTTGCGGGAGCCGTCACCCTGCAGGTCGTACTGCATGAACACGAGGTTCCAGATCTCGACGAGCGCCCCCGACTCGCCCAGGTGCTCGAATTGCTCCCGGGTGAGCGCCTGCCCCCACTCCTTCTTGTCGCGGAGATCGACGTAGATCTCGGAACAGGGGCCCGCCGGGCCGGTATCCCCCATCTGCCAGAAATTGTCCTTGTCCGACAATCCGAAGATCCGCTCGTCCGGCACTCCGGCGACGTCGCGCCAGAGCTTCCGGGCTTCGTCGTCCGCGTGATGCACGGATACGCGGAGGCGATCCGGGCTGATGCCCAGCCAGGACTTGCCGGTGACCCACTCCCACGCGTATCCGATCGCCTCGCGCTTGAAGTAGTCCCCGAACGAGAAATTGCCGAGCATTTCGAAGAACGTGTGGTGCCGGGCGGTGTGGCCGACCTGCTCCAGGTCGTTGTGTTTTCCGCCCGCCCGCACGCACTTCTGACAGGTCGTGGCGCGGATGTAGTCCCGGCGTTCCACGCCCTGGAACACGCGCTTGAACTGCACCATCCCCGCATTCGTGAAGAGGAGGGTGGGGTCGTCAGCCGGGACCAGGAGGGAACTCGGGACTTCCTGGTGGCCCCGCCCAACGAAATAGTCGAGGAATTGACGGCGAATCTGAGCGGCCTTCATGCTGCGGAATATAGCCCCGCTCGAAGGCAACTTGAAGCGAATCGGAGAGTTAGCACTCCTAGGTCAGCTGCCGCACAGCTCACGCACCAAGTCCCGAGTCTCCGCACCTCCGAACCCACGCCGCGCCAGATATGCCATCAGGCGCCGGCGTCTCGTCGCCGGCGGGAGGTCGACCATCTGTTTGACCCGGCGCTCGGCTACCAGCCGTGCGGCCTGGGCCGGGTCCACACCCTCCAGCTCTACGGCCGTCGCTACCGCCCGCTCCGCCAACCGCCGATCCACTCCCTGCGTCAGGAGGTCCCGAAGGACCCGGCTGGGCCCCCGCCCCCGGGCCACCTTGGCCCGCGCGAACGTTTCGGCAAATCGGCGGTCATCCACGATGCCGGCCCATTCGAGCCGGGCGATGGCCTGATCCGCCGCCTCACCGCGGTGTTGCTTCTGCAGGAGCCGCCGGCGGAGATCCCACTTGGCGTGGGAGCGCAGCCGCTCCAGACGGACTGCCGCCTGATACGCCCCTTCCACCTCGGCCAGGAGGTCCAACGTGCTGCGGATCTCCGGAGTGATTTCTGCACCCAGGGTGAGGGCGAGGGGTCGGAGGGCGTCGTCGGGGAGGGACGCGAAACGCCCCCGGTCCACTTCCACCACGCGGTTGCCGGGGCGGTGAGGATCGGGGGCGAGTCCGGTGCAGATGGGCACTACTCCTCCGCCGCGGGGGCCTCCTCATCGGTGGCCGGTTCGGCTGTCCCCGTCCCCGCGCTCTTCATCCCGAGCACTTCCTTGACCCTGGCCTCGATCTCCAACGCCATCTCGGGGTGGTCCTTCAGATACATCTTGGCATTCTCGCGGCCTTGTCCGATCCGCTCCTTGCCGTAGGCATACCACGCGCCGGCCTTCTCGATGATCCCAGCCTCGGCGGCGATGTCCACCAGCAGGGACTCGTGGCTGATGCCCTCGTCGAACATCAGGTCGAACTCGGCCTGACGGAACGGCGGCGCCACCTTGTTCTTCACGACCTTCACGCGGACGTGGTTGCCGATCACCACCTCGCGGTCCTTGACCGGACCGATGCGGCGGACATCCAGCCGCAGGGACGCATAGAACTTGAGCGCGCGGCCGCCGGTGGTGGTCTCCGGATTGCCGAACATCACGCCGATCTTTTCGCGCAGCTGATTGATGAAGATCACAGCCGTCCGGGAGCGATTGATGGCGCCGGCCAGCTTGCGGAGGGCCTGACTCATGAGGCGCGCCTGCAGCCCCATGTGGGAATCTCCCATCTCGCCTTCGATTTCGGCCTTGGGGACAAGGGCCGCGACCGAGTCAATCACCACGACGTCCACGGCGCCGGAGCGGACCAGGATCTCGCAGATCTCGAGGGCTTGCTCTCCCGTGTCGGGCTGGGAGACGAGCAGGTTGTCGATGTCCACGCCCAGCTTCTTGGCGTATTCGACATCGAGCGCGTGCTCGGCGTCGATGTACGCGGCCGCGCCACCGGCCCGTTGGGCGCGGGCCACGACGTGCAGGGCCAGGGTGGTCTTGCCGCTCGACTCCGGACCGAAGATCTCGGTGACGCGGCCGCGGGGGATACCGCCGATGCCGATGGCCGCGTCGAGGTTGATGGCGCCGGTCGGGATAGCGTCCACGCGCACGCGCGGGGAATCCGCACCCATCCGCATGATGGCGCCCTTGCCGATGCTCTTTTCGATCTGGGTGATGGCGAGGTTGAGCGCCTTCCGGCGGTCATCCGTCATCTTCGGGGTTTCTTGGGGGTCCGCCGCCACAGGAGTCCTCATCGTCATAAGCGTTGCGCCTCGGCCGAGATTGTGTGGACCGAATATAAGCCGAAGCAGGTTTTAGCGCCAACCGGGCCGGAATGCGTCCTCAAGATGAGTTAACTTGTTATTCTGTATAGCGATACAGTCAAATCGATAGATGTCATCAGGAACGCCGCATCGGTCGATCCAGGCTCGGGCCGCTTTGACGATCTCCCGGCGCTTGGCACCGGTCACCGCCTCGAACGCACTCCCGAAGGCGTCTCCCCGCCGGCTTTTTACCTCCACGAACGCCACCAGCTTGCCGCGACGCACCACCAGGTCGATCTCGATCCGCGCGACCCGCCACCGGTGCGCGATCAGCACCCATCCCTGGGATTTCAGGTAGTCGATCGCCTGGAGCTCGGCGGCCAACCCCTGCCGGTGCCGCGGATCATCCCAGGTCGCTGGATCACTTCGTACCCCGGAGCTCACGCGAGAACCTACTCCCCGACAAGCACTCGGTGATAACCCAATTTACGCGCGCTGGTACGAATTACGACATCGACGCCGTTCGCCTTCCTAGATCTCGTCCAAGTCCTCGATCCCCACCAGGACGTCCCGCGGTTTCGACCCGTTCGCGGGCCCGAGCACTCCCGCCATCTCGAGCTGATCGATGATCCGGGCCGCGCGGCCGTACCCGATGCTCATCCGCCGCTGCAGCAGCGAAGTGGACCCCAACTGGTTCTGGATGCAGACCTCCGCGGCCTGCCGGAAGAGCGGATCGCGCTCGCCGGGATCCCCGCTGCCCTCGGCGGCAGCCTGCGCGGACTCCTGCGCTTCGATCGCTTCGATCTGGGCCTCGATGGGCGAGTGCTCCGGCCGTTCAGCGCCCCGCCCTTTGTACCAGTCCATCAGCCTCTCGGTCTCATCGGTGCCGATGAAGGCCCCCTGCACCCGCACCGGCTCGCTCTTTCCCGGCGGCAAGAACAGCATGTCGCCGTTGCCCAGCAGCGACTCGGCGCCATTCCCGTCGAGGATGGTCCGGCTGTCGACCTTGGACGCCACCCGGAACGCGATCCGGCTCGGAAAGTTCGCCTTGATGATGCCCGTAATCACGTTCACCGAGGGCCGCTGCGTCGCGAGCAGAAGATGAATTCCGATGGCGCGCGCCTTCTGGGCCAGCTGGGCCAGCGGCGTCTCGATCTCTCCCTGCACCGTCAGCATCAGGTCGGCCAGCTCGTCGACCACCAGGACTACATACGGCAGGATGCCGTGCTTGTACTCGCCGTCGAACTGCAGCTCCTTCTGAATACCCTCCTGCGACGCCAGCGTCTCCCGCGGTCCCTTGAGGGGTTTCTGGTCCGTCACCTTCTTGTTGAAGTCGATGACGTTCCGCGCGTGATTGGCATGCAGGAGCTTGTACCGGTATTCCATTTCCTGCACGGCCCACTTGAAGACGTGCGCCGCCTTGCGATGATTCGTCACCACCTGCATGCCGAGGTGCGGGAGCGATCCGTACATCGACAACTCGACCATCTTCGGGTCGATCATCAGGAGCTTCAGGCGCTCGGGAGGATAGGCGTAGATCAGGCTCGTGATGATGGTATTGATGCAGACGGATTTCCCGGATCCCGTCTGCCCCGCGATCAATAAGTGTGGCATCTTCGCGAGGTCGGCGACGACCTCTTCGCCTTCGATGT
>DATBBZ010000056.1:0-10739 GCA_036270745.1 Gemmatimonadales bacterium
CACGTCGAATGCCACCAGGGCCGACGGCCGCGATTGAAACTGCCGCTGGAACGCCTGGACCGAATCGGCATCGAGCGTGTCGGGGAGGAGCCGTGACGGCCTGCCGTTGACGAACCAGATGCCCGCGGGGTCGTTGGTATAGAGCGTGAGGACGCGACCCGGCCCGCGCAGCCAGTCCGCTACCGGTGACTCCTGCCACTCCGCCGTCTCATAGTCCAGGCCCAGGGCACGGGCGCGCCCCACCACCTGCACGTCACGGACCCCCGCCAGCGCGGACCACCCCCACCCCGTCAGCACGAGCGCCGCGACGACCGCAGGGCGAGCCCTCGCGCCAACAGCAGCGACCGCTGCGGCCGTCGCAAGACTCGCAACAAGGAAGACCGGTGACAAGATCCGGCTGTCGAACGGGATGTCCGGAATCACGTAGAGTCGAGCGAACCCCACGGTACCGACATAGAGAACCGCGAGCACACCGCACACCTGGTAGAGCCGGCGGGCCTCACCGGCGCTCCGGCTGAATCCCGCCCACAGCAGGACCACGAGACCGGCGAGGAGCGCGAGGGTGAGCACCGTCTGAGCGGTTCCGGTCAGACCCGGCGCGAGCCATGCGAGTCCGGTCTTCCATCCCTCCCGAATGGCTTGGCCCAGGCCGCCGTAGGCGCTCGAGGTCAAGCCACCACCTGGGTCGATCCCGACGAGCCGCCAGAGGGCGTGCAGGAACAGACCAGGCGCGCCAGCCCAGACCGCCTGGGAGATCCGCCGCCGCCAGGAGCCGGGCTGCACCGCGTTCCAGATCACCGCCCCGGCCACGAGAAACGTTCCGGCGTACCGGACCAGATTCCCCGCCGCGGCGAGGAGTCCCGCACGCAGCGGGCGGTCCGGGTGCCGGACCATCGTTGCGACGCTCGCGACCAGGATCAGAAAGAAGAGCGGCTCGGAGACGACGAGGAGCGAGATGTCCGTGAGAGCCGGCATCAGGAAGAGAAGGAAGAAGGCGGCGATCGCGCCCCAGACCCCGGACAGCGTGCCGAGGAGGTGCAGGGCGAGCCCGACGGCAAGCCCCGTGCAGAGCGCGTTCACCCATCGCGCTGACTGCGGCGCCGTCACACCGGCCGCGATGGGCACCGCGAGTGCGACCGGGTACCCCTGGGGATAGTCGGTGAACGTAGACGTGCTGTCGGGGGAGCTCCAGGGGGCGAAGGGCTCGCGCAACCGCCCCCCCTGCGCTAACGATTGCGCGGCCGCGAGGTAGGACATGCCGTCGGGGGTGAGACCGGGTCCGCGGGGCGCGGTCGCGTACAGCACCGCCAGCGTCGTGAGGGCTCCCCCGCACCAGGGGATGAGTCGGGTGGCGCGCATCCCGGAATTCTACTGCGTACCAGATGCACCACCGCATGGGGATGATGCGGGGCCGCGAGGGGCCCGCCGGCTGGCGCGGGCGCTCGCGGCGGCCGGGGCTCTAACGGGGGCAATTACTGAATGACGATGACCCCGCTCATCGCCGAGCCGTGGATGACGCAGTGGTAGCGGTAGGTCCCGGCGGTGGTGAGGGTGGCGTGGTACGTCCCGGTAGTCATGACGGCAGAGTTGGCCGGGAGCGCCTCCGGGCCGGAGTCCCAGTTCACGGAATGCGAGTTGGAGGCGTTGGTCCAGGTCCACGTGATCTGTGCGCCGGAGGCCACCGTATCCGGCGTGATGGAATAGAAATCATTGCTGACCGTGACGCTGGTGCTGCGTCCCCCGGTTCCACCGGGGCCCGTGCTGCTGGAGCACGCGGCGAAGGTGAGAGCGGCAGCGACGGCGAGAATCATCGGCAAACGCATGTCATGCCTCCGACAGAGTGAAGAAAAAAGAGCGATGGCCCTAGTACCGGGCCACCGCTCCTTTGTCCCCACTGTTGTCAGTTGCCGGACGTGCCCTGACCGGGCCCTGACCAGGCCCGGTTAATACCAGCTCAAGCCGCCCACAATCTGAAACGACGATCCGTTCCCCAGGATGAGACGTCCCTCGAGGTACGGCGCGCCGAAGCGCCGGTGCCCTTCGAGTCCGGCGACGAGGTTCAGGTTGGTATTGCCGCCGCCGTTGCCGTTCACGCTGACGTGCGTGTAGTTGATCCCGCTCGCCACATAGAACACGCGATAGGCACCCGGATAGAGCTTCAAGTCCCCGTTGAGTGCCCAGGTGCTCACGCCACTCGTGAAGTAGTAGTCGAACGTCGGGTAGAAGGCGACGTAGCGTCCGAGCGGAAAGGTCGCCTGGGCGCCCACCAGCGGATGGTTCACATCGAAGTTGTACCCGAAGTGGACGCCGAAGCTGGGAGACCAGTACGCCGTGCGCCGTTGTGCCGCCGCCGGCCCCGCCGCCAGGATGCCGCCCGTCATGAGGAGCGCGAGCCTCCAGGTCCATCGCGTCATGGATTGCTCCTTGAGGAATGCATCCAGAATCCTACATTGAGCCGCGGTGACCCTGCTCACACTTCGCGGCATCACGAAACGATATCCCGGCGTCACCGCCCTCGACGCGGTGGATCTGGATATCGATGCCGGTTCCGTGCACGCGCTGGTCGGCGAAAACGGCGCGGGCAAATCCACCCTGCTCAAGATCGTCGCCGGGGCCGAGCGGGCCGATGCCGGAGCAATGGCGTGGAACGGCCAGCCCGTGACCGCCCCCAGCCCCCGCGAAGCGTTGCTTCGGGGCGTCACCGTCGTTTACCAGGAACTGACCCTCGCGCCGAACCTCTCCGCCGCCGCCAACATCTACCTCCGCATGGAGCCGCGGCACCGAGGGGGGGCGTTGCTCGACCGGGGGGCTATGCGAGCGGGCGCCATATCCGCGCTCGCCGACCTGGGGCTCGTCATCGACCCCGACCAGCCGGTGGGCGAGCTTTCCGTCGCTCAGCGCCAGCTCGTGGAGCTGGCCCGCGCGCTGGTCCGGGACGCACGGCTGGTGGCGCTCGACGAGCCCACCGCCACCCTCACCGCCCATGAGGTCGCCCACCTGGTGGCGCAAATCGAATGGCTGCGGGCCAAGGGCATCGCGGTGGTATTCGTGTCCCATCGGCTCGACGAGATCCGGCGCCTGGCGGACTCGATCACCGTCCTGCGCGACGGGCACCGCGTGTGGACCGGTCCGGCGGATCAGATAGATGAACGAACCCTGATCCGCACCATGGTGGGTCGCGACGTGGTCTTCGAACGGTGTCCCCCGGGGCGGGCGCCTGATCCCGAGCCGGTTCTCTCGGTACGCGGGCTGTCGCGCGGACGGGCGATCCGCAACGTCTCCTTCGACGTGCGGCGGGGCGAGATTCTGGGACTAGGCGGGCTGGTGGGTGCGGGGCGGTCCGAGGTGGCGCGCGTCCTGGCCGGCATCGACCGCCCCGGGCAGGGTTCGGTCACCCTGCGCGGCGTCCCCTTTCACCCCCAGTCCCCGGCGGACGCGATCCGGGCCGGCGTCGTCTATTTTCCCGAGGATCGGAAGCGCCAGGGCCTGGTTCTCGGCATGCGCATCCGGGAGAACGTGACCTTGCCGGTCCTCGCCCGGGTGTCCCGGAACGGTCTGCTCCAGCGTGACGCGGAGCGGGAGCTGGCCCTGGGCGCGACGAGCCGGGCGGATGTCCGTCCCCCGGACGTCGAGCGGCGGGCGGGCACGCTGTCGGGCGGGAATCAGCAGAAAGTCGTGCTGGCGAAATGGCTGCTCACGGAGGCCGACGTCCTGATCTTCGACGAACCGACCCGCGGCGTCGACATCGGCGCCAAGACCGAGATTCACCGGCAGATCCGCGCCCTCGCCGACGCGGGGAAGGCCGTGATCGTCATCTCCTCCGAGCTTCCCGAGCTCATCGCCCTCGCCGACCGCGCGGTCGTGATGCGGGAAGGACGCGTGCAGGGTGAGATTGCGAACGCCCTGACGCCCGAGGCCGTGATGGCCCTGGCGTTTCGCCCGGCATGATCGCCCGCACGCGCTCCTGGATCACCCGATACGGCGTCGTGGCCGCGTTGGTCGCGATGTCGATCGTCGCGAGCGTAGCCGCACCGGGTTTCTTCTCGCTGGCCAATGCGTCCACCATCCTCCTCCACGTTTCGATCAACGGGATCCTCACCCTGGGAATGACGTTCGTGATCATCACGGCGGGGATCGACCTCTCGGTGGGGTCCCTGCTGGGATTCGCCGGCGTGCTCGTCGCGGGCGCGCTGACGGCGCCGGGTCTGATCGCCGTGGCGGGAGTCGGCGGAGCGGCCGTGGTGGCGACGCTCATCGGCCTGGCGGTCGGCGCGGCGGTGGGCGTGGCGAACGGCGCCCTGACCGCCTACCTGGGGATCAATCCGTTCATCGTGACGCTCGCCATGATGACGGTCGCCCGCGGGGCAGCGCGTCTGGTAACGGGGGGCATACCGATCGGCTTCCCCCCCATGGGGGATCCCCACTTCGCGGCGAAGGTCGGGGCCCTCGATGCCTTGCACGCGTTCGGCGGCGGACGGATTCCGATCCCGGGCACCGGGCAGGGCTTCCCGGTCCCCGCCCTGGTGATGCTGGCCCTGGTGTTTCTGAGCGCGGTGTTGCTCGAACGCACCCGCTTCGGGCGGTACGTCTATGCGGTCGGGGGGAACGAAGAAGCCGCCCGGCTCTCGGGCGTGCCGGTTCGCGGCGTGAAGGTCGGCGTGTACGCCATTGCCGGAGCCTGCGCCGGGTTGGCCGGCGTGCTCATGGTGGGCCAGCTCCGGTCCGGCGGTCCCGACGCGGGACTGCTCTACGAGCTGAACGCCATCGCGGCGGCGGTGATCGGAGGGGCGTCCCTGATGGGTGGCATCGGGTCGGCGTGGGGCGCCCTCACCGGGGCGCTCCTCATCGGCGTGCTGAACAACTCTCTGGACCTCATGGGAGTGCAGGCCTTCTGGCAGGAGATCGCCAAAGGCGCCATCATCCTTCTGGCAGTCCTCTTCGACGTCTGGACCAAACAGCGGAACGGCGGATCCTCTCAATGACCAAGCGGAACCACGGTGCCCTCGCGCTCGCCCTGATCGCATTGTCGGCCGTCTCGGCCGTCTCGTGCGGCAAGAAGAAGCACGACCGCCCCCAGGTCGGCGTGACCCTGCTCACTGAGGCGCACGTGTTCTATCAGAACCTCAAACTGGGACTGCAGCGGGGCGCCGATTCCCTCGGCGTGGACCTGCACGTCGTGGCCGGCGAGTGGGATCTGGCGCGCCAGACTTCGCAGGTGCAGAACTTCGTGACCCAGGGCATGGACGCCATCGTGGTCGCGCCCGTGAACTCGAGCGGCATCGTGAGCGCCATCGAGGATGCCAATCACGCGCACATTCCGGTGTTCACCGCGGACATTTCGGCGGACGGCGGGCAGGTGGTGGCACACGTCGCGTCCGACAACGTCCAGGGTGGCCGGCTCCTCGGTGAGTACGTCGCGTCCCGGCTGAAGGGCGGCGGGAACGTCGCGATCCTGGACCAGCCGACCGTCGCCAGCGTGCGCGACCGCGTGACTGGATTCACCGACGCGCTGTCGAAGTATCCCAACATCCGCATCCTCGCCCGCCCGGCCGTGGAGCGCGGCCTCAGGGACGTGGCGAAGCAGAAAATGGACAATCTGCTCACCACCGATCAGCACATCGACGCGGTGTTCGGCACCAACGACGACTGCGCCCTGGGGGCGCTCGCGGCCATCCAGGCCGCCGGGACCAAGAACATCTTCGTGGTGGGATACGACGCGACTCCCGAGGCCCGCACGGAAATCGCCTCAGGAACGGCCCTCGTGGCCGACGCCGTGCAGGACCCCGTGACCATCGGTCGTCGAACCATCGAAACAGTGGTGCAAGTACTGAAAGGACAATCGGTTCCGAGTGTCATCCCGGTGCCGGTCGGGCTGGTCACGCGTGACTCACTGACGGCCAAGCACTAGCGTAACACCCATGCCTGTCGCCCAGGGCGCCGTCTCCCGTCGCTCCACCATCGCCCCGATCTCGGCGGACGAGCGGGAAGCGCGGGCCCAACGAGAGATCAAGGTCGGCCTCACCGACCGGCTCATCTCCGAGCAACGCGGCGCGTTACTCGCTCATCTGATTTTGCTCGCCGTCTCCGTCTGGTTACTCGCCGGCGCGGTCCGGCCTCCCCTGCTCGTCGCCTGGGCGGGGGCCGTGCTGATCGCCGTGATGGTCCGCCTCGTTCTCATGTCGCGCCTCAAGACCATCGGGCTCACTCCGCAAGCCGCCGCTTCGAGCGTCCGGCTTTCCGTGCTCGCGATCGGCCTCGCGTGGGGCGTCGGGGTCGCCGTCATGACTCCCGAAATCCCGATGCGGTACGTCACCCTGCTCCTCGTGACGGAGGCCGGGCTGGTGTCCGGTGCCGCATGGACGCTGACGTCGGATCTGCGGAGCTTCCGGATCTTCCTGATCACGATGCTGGCACCCCTGCCCGTGGGAATCGTGTTCAACAACACGGCGGACAGCCTCCGGGCCCGCGAGGGCGCGATCATCCTGATCGCGCTCTATACAGCGTACATGTGGGTGCTGGGACAGCGCTCGCACCTGTCGCTGGTCGCGATGCTCCGCGCGGGGGCCTTGCTCCGGATCCGCGAGGAGGAGACCAGCCGGCAGAATGCGTTCCTGGGTGCATTGTTCGCGAGCGCCCCGATCGCGATGGCGGAGCTGACGCCGGACGGCATCATCGAGCGGGTCAATCCACGCTTCATCACCATGTTCGGTTTTCCCCTGGATGAGGCGGTCGGCAAGGAAATCAACGAGCTCATCGTGCCGCCCTCGGAGCAGGACCGGGGGTGGATGCTCCAGCAATCCGTCCTCGACGGGGAGACCGTCGCCGCGGACTTGCGGCGCATGACAAAGTCCGGCCAGGAGATCTCGGTGTTGGCCTCCGCGGCCGTGGTGAACCGGGAAGACGGCAGCAAGGGCATCGTGGTGCTGTATGAAGACGTGAGCGAGCGGCGGCGGGCGGAGGCCCGGATCCGGGAAGCCGAGGCGCACTTCCGCCAGCTGCTCGACTCGTCCGGTGAGGGCATCTACGGGGTGGACGTAGAGGGTCAAATCACGTTCTTCAACCCGGAGGCGTCCGCGCTCACCGGATTCGCCCTGCCGGAAGTCATTGCCAAGGGCTCGCACGAGCTCCTGCATCACACCCGGCCCGACGGCACACCGTATCCCGCCAAGGAGTGTCCCGTCTACCGGGCGCTCCGGGACGGCCAGGGTATTCGCGTGGAGGAGGACGTCTTCTGGCGGAAGGACGGCACGCCCTTCCCCGTCTCCCTGACGGCGTTCCCCCTTCGCGAGTTGAACGGGACGGTGACCGGCGCGGTAGTGACATTCGCCGATACGTCGGAGCGCGTGGCAGCCCGCGCGGCCATCGAGCACGCGCGGGAAGCGGCCGAGCAGACGGCCCGGACCCGGTCGGCGTTCCTCGCCAACATGAGCCACGAGATCCGGACCCCGCTCAACGCAATTCTCGGCCTCACGGAGCTCCTGTTCGACACGCCCCTCGGGCCCGAACAGCGGCACTCCCTCGATCTGGTGCGCTCGGCCGGCGAGACCCTGCTCACCCTGCTGAACGACATTCTGGACCTGTCGAAGATCGAAGCCGATCAGCTCAAGCTTGAGAGCATTCCCTTCGATCCCGGCCATCTGATCGAATCGACGCTGGCGCTGCTGGCGGTGCGAGCCCGGGAGAAGCGCCTGGATCTCATCACGGACGTCCAGCCCGGCGTACCCGTCACGGTGCGTGGGGACCCGACGCGCCTCCGGCAGATTCTCACCAACCTGGTGGGCAATGCGATCAAGTTCACCGAACAGGGCGAGGTCGTCGTCAGCGTCGCGAAACGGGAGCCGTCGGACGCCGAGAACGTGCTCCTGCATTTCACCGTGCGGGACACCGGGATCGGGATCGCTCCGGACAAGCTCGAGACCATCTTCGAGGAGTTCACCCAGGCCGATTCGTCCACGACCCGCCGGTACGGCGGCACGGGCCTGGGACTCGCCATTTGCCGCCGGCTGGTCCGGCTGCAGGGAGGCGAGCTCCGGGTCGAGAGCCAACTCGGCAAGGGCACCGAGTTCTCGTTCTCCCTCCGTTATCCCGTCGAGAAGGCGACCGCCACGCCGGTGCTGGGCTCTCCAGCCGCTCTCATGGCCAAGATCCTGGTGGTCGACGACAACCCCACCAACCGGCGAATCGTCCGGGAGATGCTGGTCACGGCAGGATCGCAGGTGGATGAGATCGGCGAAGCCACCAAGGTGCACCAGGCGGTGCGGGACGCCCACAACGCCAAGCAGCCGTACGCCCTGGTGATTCTCGACGGGCAGATGCCGGACCTCGACGGGTTTTCCCTCGCTACGATCCTGCGCCAGGATTCGTCACTCGCGGACCTCCGGTTGATGCTGCTGACGTCGGCGGCCCTGCCCGGGGATGGCCAGCGGTGCCGGGAGCTGGGGATTCAGGGATACCTGCCGAAACCCGCCTCCCGGGCCGACCTGCTCGACGCCGTGGGGTCGGTCCTCCGCGGCAACGTCGATCGCAACGTGGTGACGCGGCACTCGATGGCCGAAGCGCGGCGCGGGATCCGCATCCTCCTCGCGGAGGACAATCCGGTCAATCAGCAGGTCGCCGCCACCATGCTCCGGAAACGCGGTCACCAGGTGGATGTGGTGGACAACGGGCGGGACGCCGTGACCGCGGTGGCGAAAAACCTCTACGACATCGTGCTCATGGACATTCAGATGCCGGAGCTCGATGGCATGGAGGCCACCGCGGAAATCCGGAAGACCAAGAAGGGCGAAAAACTGCCGATCGTCGCCCTGACCGCGCACGCCCTCACGGGTGATCGCGAGAAGTATCTGGCCGCCGGCATGAACGGATACTTGAGCAAGCCGTTCAAGCCGCACGAGCTCTTCGCCGCGGCTGAGGGGTGGGCGGCGGGGGCCTCGGGAGAGTCGGTGGCGATCCGGGAGCTTGACCCGCAGGAGCCTGCCGTTGCTCCGGCCGCCGACCTGGAGCGCCTCCGTCGTGAGCTCACCGAAGCGGGGGCCGCCGACGCGCTGGGGCCCATCCTCGACACGTTTCTGACGGACGCCCCCAAACGGATGGAGACGCTCATCGCCGCGGTGCGGGCGGGAGACACCACCGCCGTCGCGAAGGCCGCCCATGCCTTCAAGTCGGCGTCGGCCACCATCGGCGCGGCGGGCCTCGCCCGGATGCTGGCGGATATCGAGCACCGGGGGAAGGCCAAGACCCTCGATGGGCTCGCCGATCTCGTGGAGGGCGCGCGGAAGGAAACCGATCGCGTCCTCGAGCAGGTGACCACGGCCCGTCCGACGGTGTAATACAAAACGGGGGCGGCTCCTGGCCGCCCCCGTTTTCGTACCCTGCACCACCGTCAGTCAATCCGGTACGGAATGCCCCACTCGTTCGCGTCGTAGTTGTCGAGCGTCCCCCGCTCCAGCGTCGCGGCGTTGATCGCGTCGATGATGAAGCGGTCGATGCCCTTCCGCGCCACGACCCAGGTCCGGCTGAACGTCCCGTCGCCGTTGCTCCGCATCGGCACCCGGTGCCAGAACAGATCGTTGTACGCATGCCGGACGTGCAGGAACACGAACGTCGCCGGCGAATACGTCGTGTCGCTGTTCGTCACCGACGCCGTCACCGACACGGTGTCCCCAACGTGCAGGTGGAGCACCCGGCCCACGGTGTAGAGCGAATCCGGCGAATCGGCCGTGATGCGGGTCGTGTCGTTCACGGTCACGGTGATCTGCGTGACCGTCACGGGCCGGGCCGCCAGGTCGGTCGGCAGCCAGTTCTGCAGACTCAGGGATATCGCGCGCCAGCGATGGGGCATCGAGGCGTCGCGGACGAGCACCGCGGACTGCGTCATCCCCTCCTTCAGCTGCTTCGACGAGGGATTGAACACAGTGTCCTTGGTGGTATCCACCAGGAACACCCCCTGGAAGCTGATGGTCTGGGTCACCTTGGCGGTGTCACCCTGGATGATGATGTTGCGGTCCAGGATCGGCTTCGGCCCGCCGGGGATGATCCGCAGGCGGCCCCAGAAAGCAGGGAGCGTCGCGGTATCCGCTTCGACGAAGGCCCGGAAACCCGCCGGAGCCGTCGCGGTAGGCGCGTCCGACGTGGTGCCCCCCAGGGTCCCGAAATTCGTGTCCATCTGCGCGCCGTATTGGTCCGACAACGACGCGAGCACATCCGATTGATCGGACGCGGGCGACGTCGTGTCGCTGCAGGCGGCCATCACGGCCGCTCCGATCAGTACCAGCGCCGCCGGCACGACGGCGAGCAGGTTCTTGCGCATGGCCTGAATCTCCTTACCCAAGTAGGAACGGTTGCTGTTTCGGAAACTCGGAGAGGAGACGGGGCCGGGGCACAGTTGTTAACCCCGGGGATCAGGCGGCTACGCGGTCGCCGCAGCGCCCGCAAAACCGGGCGCCGGACTCGAGGAGAGTCCCGCACCGGCCGCATACGCGATCCCCATCCTCGAGACCCAGGCGGCGGCCGCATTCCGAGCAAAAGACGGCGCCCACCTCGGGCCGGACTCCGTGCACCGGGCAACCCATCGCCGGGGTCGCGGCACGTTTCGAAGTGAGGGGAATGACGGGGCTGGTGGACGGGGGTGGTGCGGGAGCGCGCGATGCGGAAGGCTGATCCGCTCGCAGGGCACTGACCGCATCACGGGTATAGCGGGCCTTGAGGGATTCATAGTCGTCCTCGGACAGCTTCCCGGT
>DATBBZ010000057.1:0-7094 GCA_036270745.1 Gemmatimonadales bacterium
ACCCGGATCATCCGGCCGAGGGTCGCCGAACGCACCACGAGCGGTTGGGCGCGGTCCTCCCGACGCACGGCGGCCAGCTTCTCGCTCTGGATCAGCTGGGATTCCATGGTCTGCTGTTCGGTCACATCCTCTACCAGCACCACCAGAGGCGAGACCGCGCCGACGGCGGGCATACGTGCCGCGTTGATGCGGACCGCCCGGCCGACGCGGGAACGGGCGATGAGCGGCACGGGACGTCCCCCGTTCCGGGCGACCTGCATGAACTCGATCAGGGAGCCGGGGTGATCGAGCAGCGATGACGCCAGCTCGTGTCCCTGGACCTCGGCGATCTCCCGCCCCAGGAGGGCGGCCAACGACCGGTTGGCGCGGGTGATGCGTCCGCCTTCGTCCACCACCGCCAGGCCTTCCGACATGGCGTCGAACGCGGTCTCCCACTCCTCCTTCGCGCGGCGGACCAGATCGAAGAAGCGGGCGTTGGCGATCACGACGGCGGTGTGGGTCGCCAGGGTGGAGATGAGGCGGAGGTCCTCCGAGGCGAACTGCCCCCCCCGCGGATCCGCGACCACCAGCGTCCCGACGACCGCCCCGTGGGCCCGGAGCGGCACGGCCGCCGCGGCGTCCGCGTTGATCCCCGCGATCAGGACCACCGAGCCCCCCCCGGAGTTGCGGACCAGCTCCAGCCGCTCGCGTCCCACGGAGCGGACCACGAGGCCGGTGTCGGACCGGCGGATGGAGGCGCCGCGCTGGGGTGCCAGGGTGCCGTCCGCCGCGGCGACGATCAGCGGTTCGGTGGCCCGTTCTCCGGTGAGGGCCACGAGGGCGCCGCGCGCTTCGAGGAAGCGCATGGCGTACCGCACCACGTGGTCCACGATGCGGTCGAGCTGGAGCGAATCGGACAGGACGTAGGAGAGCTCCTGGAGAGAAAAGAGCTCGGAGAGGCGGCGGTTGAGCTCGTCGGCGATGCGGCGCCGGTCCTCCTCCACCCGCGCCAGGCGCAGCCAGAGGTACGCGGTGCCGGCGGCGAGCCCGGTGACGACGAGGACACCCAGCACCAGCCCGATCTGGGTGTTCACCGCGGGGTCAGCGCGCGGGAGCCCTGGCGGATGCGCGGCTCATGGCGCGCGCCCGCTCGGTGTTGAGCTTCTGGATCGCTTTGGACCACGAATCGTTGTTCATCCCCTCGTAGCTCACAGTCAACGGCTCGGCCCAGGCGATTCCGGAGTCGAAGAGGTAGATGGCCGTGACCTGCTCGCGCGCGTCCAACTGCTGTCCCGCCCACTGCGGGGAGAGGGGGACGATCCCCGCCGGCCGGAAGAGCCGTCCCCGGCTGGTGAGGTTGATGTCCTCCGGGACGAACCGGGCCTGTGACACCATCCCGAAGAACGTGACCATCACCAGCGTCGGATTGCGGACCCCTCCGCGCTGGGCCTGGTCGTCGATGTCGGCCTGCCGCTGCTTGATCAGCTGGCTGAGCGAAGCGTAGGTATCGGGGGCGAGGAGACGGGTGACGGATTCGTCGAGGGGCAGGATCTGGATCTGCAGCTGCCCGGTGGAAAAACTGACGACGATGTCCTCGCGCTTCAGCGACCCGAAGCCGACCGGCAGCGTGTCCTGGGCGCGAAGGGCCTGAGGCACGGCCGTCACGACCGCCGCGGCGCCGAAGAGACCAAGCAGCAGGAGCGTCCGGTTCATCCTCATCCTTCCGCCTTTCCCATCAACGCCGAGAGGGCTTCGCGGAGGTCGGGGAGGCCGGTCCCGGTCTTGGCACTGGTGACGAGGACCTGATCGTCGTCGAGCTCCAGCTCGGCCGCCAGCTCCGCCTCACGCTTGCGCCCCGCTCCCCTCGGAAGTTTGTCGCCCTTGGTCAGGGCCGCCAGGGTCCGCACGCCCGTGCCGGACAGGAGATCACGGATCTCCCGGTCCTGCTTGGAGAGGTCGTGACGGATGTCCAGGAGCCAGATCACACCCACGAGCCCCCCGCGCACGAGCGTGCCCTCGACCAGGGTGCGGAACGCCCGGTGGTCCGTGTGTGACACCCGCGCATATCCATACCCCGGGAGGTCCAACAAATACGAAGACCGGGGTGTGGGGATGTGGGGGAGTGGGACGCTCCCGGGATCGGCGGTATCCTGCGTCTCATCGGAGCGCCCCACATCCCCACGCCCCCACGTCCCCGCAGGTATTTCGAACACGTTCAGCAACCGGGTTTTCCCCGGAGTGGCGGAAATGCGGGCCACGGTCCGTCCCACGAGGGCGTTCAAGAGACTCGACTTCCCGACGTTGGAGCGTCCGAGGAAGGCGATTTCCGGATGCGGAGGATCGAGGGTGACATCGGCCCGGGGGAAGGAGCCGACGAACCGCGGGTCGGTCAGGCTTCTTTCTTCTGGCGCGGGCGCTCGGTGACCAGCAGGGGCTGACGGCCGGTGGTGACGCACTCGGCGGTGATGGCGACCTCGCGGACGTCGTCACGGCCCGGAAGATCGAACATGATCTCCGTCATCATCTCTTCGAGGATGGCGCGGAGGCCGCGGGCGCCGGTGCCGCGCTTGATCGCCTTCTGGGCGATGGCCTTCAAAGCGTCCTTCTCGATGGTGAGGCGGACGTCCTCGAGCTCGAAGAGCTTGGCGTATTGCTTGGTGAGGGCGTTCTTGGGCTCGACCAGAATCCGCACCAGAGATTCCTCGTCCAGCGCGTCGAGCGGGACGGTCACCGGGAGGCGTCCCACCAGCTCCGGAATCAGTCCGTAGCGCAGCAGGTCGTCGGGCTCGACGTCCACGAAGGGGTTCTTCTTGCGCTTGTCGGCCTCACCCTTGGCGACTTCTTCCTTGCTGAAGCCGATCTGCCGGCGGCCGGTCCGGGACTCGATGATCTTCTCGAGGCCGTCGAAGGCGCCGCCGCAGATGAACAGGATGTCCTTGGTGTTGACCTGGATGTATTCCTGCTGGGGATGCTTCCGGCCCCCCTGGGGCGGAACGGAGGCCACCGTGCCTTCGAGAATCTTCAGGAGTGCCTGCTGCACGCCCTCGCCCGAGACGTCCCGGGTGATGCTCGGGTTCTCGGACTTCCGGGCGATCTTGTCGATCTCGTCGATGTAGACGATCCCGCGCTCGCACTCCGTGACGTTGAAGTCGCCCGCCTGGAGGAGCCGCACCAGAATGTTCTCGACGTCCTCACCCACGTACCCCGCCTCAGTGAGCGTGGTGGCGTCGGCGATGGTGAAGGGCACGTCCAGAATACGGGCCAGTGTTTGCGCGAGGAGGGTCTTGCCCACGCCGGTCGGGCCGATGAGGAGGATGTTGCTCTTGTCGAGCTCAACATCCGACTCACGCCCGTTGGAGTGGGAGTTGATGCGCTTGTAGTGATTGTAGACGGCGACGGCGAGGGTCTTCTTGGCCTTCTCCTGCCCGATCACGTACTGGTCCAGCACGTCCTTGATTTCCTGCGGCGTAGGGACCTGCGTGATGGCTTCGGCGACTTCCCGCTCCTCATCCTCCGCCAGGATCTCGTTACACAGGGCGATGCATTCATTGCAGATGTACACGGACGGGCCGGAGATGAATTTCCGGACCGAGTCCTTCGATTTCCCGCAGAAGGAGCAACGGAGATGCTTGTCGTGAGACATGTTGGCTAGTATGGGAAAACGGCTCTATCGGCGCAAGGCCTCAGGCCTTTTTCCCGTCCAAATCCTTGAGTTGTGCGATGACGTTGTCGATGAGGCCGTACTCCTTGGCCTCTTCCGCGGACATGAAGCGGTCCCGGTCCATGTCCTTCTCGATCTGCTCCAGCGGCTTCCTGGTGTGCCTGGCGTACAGCTCGTTGAGCTTGCCGCGGAGATAGAGGATCTCGCGGGCCTGAATTTCGATGTCTGCCGCCGTGCCCTGCGTGCCGCCGGACGGCTGGTGCATCATGATCCGCGCGTGCGGCAGCGCGGAGCGCTTGCCCGTGGTGCCCGCGGTGAGCAGGAACGAGCCCATGGAGGCCGCCATGCCCATGCAGATGGTGTTCACCGGCGCGCGCAGGAACTGCATCGTGTCGTAGATCGCCATCCCGGAGGACACGAGGCCGCCCGGGGAGTTGATGTAGAGATAGATGTCCCGCTCGGGGTTATCCGCGTCGAGAAACAACAGCTGGGCGATAATGATGTTCGCCACGGTGTCGTCGATCGCGGTGCCGAGGAACACGATGCGGTCCATCAGGAGGCGCGAGAAGATGTCGTAGGTGCGCTCGCCCCGGCTGGAACGCTCGATGATGTACGGCGGGTAGATGGTGCCCGAGGTCATGCATTCTCCACGGTGGACTGCGACAGAAGGAAGGTAAACACCTTCTCTTCGGTGAGGCCTCTCTCGAGATCGCGAAGCCGCTTGGCCTTCTCCAATGACGCGTACAGCTCGCGGGCCGGCTGACCCCGCTTGGCCGCCAGCTCCTCGATCTTGGCGTCCAGCTCCGCTTCGGTGGCGGCGAGCGCGTTGTGCTCGACCACGTAGTCCAGGATCAGATCCCGGCGTACCTGACCCGCGGCCACCGAACGCATCTCGCTCGCGAACTGTTCCCAGCGGTCCTCCGGGATGCCATACGCCTGGGCGTACACCGAGAGCGCCCGGTTCACGAGCGGGGCGGGGGCCACCACGGCGTTTGCCGCGACGATCTGCTCGATCAGAGTCTGCTTAACGTTGGCGTCGGCCTGTCGCTCGGCTTCCTTCTCGAGATCCTCGCGGACCGCTTTGCGCAGCGCCTCGACCGAGTCGAAGTCTCCCACCTCGCGGGCGAAGGCATCGTCCAGCGCCGGCAGCTCCTGCCGCTTCACCTCGCCAAGCGTGATCCGGACTTCGCGGGCCTGGCCGCGCTTGGCTTCCTCGGGGAAGTCGTCCGGGAACTTCACCGTCGCGTCCACCGTCTCGCCGGGGAGGAGCGTCATCACCTTCTCCTCGACGTCCGGAATGGCGCGTCCCTCGCCCAGTACGAACTGGTAGGGCTGCGTCTCCTTCACCTGGTCGCCCTCGCGCTGGGCCAGGCCGATCTGCACCAGGTCCTTGGGCTTCGGCTTCTCACCCGAGATGGGGGTCCAGGGCGCCTTCTGGTCGCGGAGATCGTTGATCTGGGCTTCGACCTGGTCGGCCGTGACCTTCGGCACCGTTCGCTTGATGGTGAATCCGCCGAGCCGCTCGAGCTTCAGCTCCGGCTTCACTTCGACGTGGAACTCGAAGGTGACTGGAGTCCCCTGCTCCCACTTCAAATTGTGAATGTGGGGATCGGTGATGGGTTTGAGCTTCTCCTGGTCCACCGCGGCCTTCCAGCTCTCCTGGAGGATTTCCTGGAGGGCCTGCTGCCGGATGTCGTCGGCAAACCGTTTCTTCACGACGGCGGAGGGAGCCTTCCCCTTCCGGAAGCCCGGCAGTCGGGCGCGGGACTGAAAGCCCCTAGTGGCGCGCTCCTCGGCGGCCCGGACGTTCTCCTCCGGGACTTTCACCGCCAGGGACGCCGCCCCGGGCTCGGAGCTGGTCTTCGTGATTTCGATCGTCATGAGGGGGTGAAATCTAACTGCGTGGGGGAGTGGGGGAGTGGGGATGCAAGAAAGGGCGTGGGAGGTGGGATGTGGGACTCTCCGGTGAGGCGCCGAACTCCGTCCGTCACCGGAGCGTCCCACTCCCCACGTCCCCACGCCCTTTGTTGGGGTTTCTCCCCACACCCCACGTCTTTTAGAGTCTCTCTCTCGTCTCCGCATCGAAGAACACCAGGCTGCCGGGGTCCAGGTGGAGGGACGCAGTCTCTCCGGTGACCGGCAAGGTCCCGCCCTGGAGCCGCGCCGTGATTTCGCAGGAGGCGGCGTTGGCGCTGGCGGTGGTGTAGACCAGGACCTCCTGGCCGAGTGGTTCGACGAGATCCACGCGAGCCTGAATCGCCGGGCCTGAGCCTGACAGGGTCACGTGCTCGGGCCGTATCCCCAGGACCACCCCGCGACCTCCTGCCTTCACGAGGGGCGCGCGCCACTCCGCCGGCGGCACCAGGGTGAACACGCCACCGTCGGCGACGAAGCGGGCGCCGTCCGGCGTGAGGCGGCCGGCGATCAGGTTCATGGGGGGGCTGCCGATGAACCCCGCGACGAACGTGTTCTTCGGCTGGCGGTAGACCTCGAGCGGTTTGCCGACCTGCTGCACGCGCCCTCCATGCATCACCACGATCCGGTTCCCCAACGTCATCGCCTCGGCCTGGTCATGCGTGACATAGACCATCGTGGTACCGAGGTGGCGGTGGAGCCGGGCAATCTCTCGGCGCATCTCGACCCGGAGCTTCGCGTCGAGGTTGGACAAGGGTTCGTCGAACAGGAATACGGCGGGATTGCGAACCAGGGCGCGACCCAAGGCGACGCGCTGCTGCTCGCCACCGGAGAGTTGGCGGGGCCGGCGATCGAGCAGGTGCTCGATGCGGAGCGTCGCCGCGGCGTCCTTCACCCGGCTGTCGATGTCCTCGCGCGACATTCCTTTCAGCTGGAGGTTGAACGCCATGTTCCGGTATGCCGTCATGTGGGGGTAGAGCGCATAGTTCTGGAAGACCATCGCCACGTCCCGGTCCTTGGGCGCCACTTCATTCATAAGGCGGTCGCCGATGGAGAGGTGGCCAGCGTTTACCGGCTCGAGCCCCGCGATCATCCGGAGCGTCGTGCTCTTCCCGCACCCCGATGGTCCCACCAGGACGACGAATTCGCCGTCCGCGATGGCGAGATCCAGGTTGTCCACCGCGACGCGCGGAGGCGGGCCTGGGTATATTCTCTGTACGCCGACCAGGGTTACGCTCGCCATGCCCGCCGTCTCCGATGAGTGATCCCGCCCGTTTCCCCGAGGATTTCCTCTGGGGCGCCGCTACGTCCGCCTACCAGGTGGAAGGGTCGCCACTCGCCGACGGCGCCGGTCCGTCCATCTGGCATCGCTTCTCCCACTCGCCGGGTCTGACCGCGGGCGGAGAAACGGGTGACGTGGCCTGCGATCATTACCGCCGGTGGTCCGAGGACGTCGCGCTGATGGCGGAGCTGGGGCTCAACGCGTACCGCTTCTCGCTCTCCTGGAGCCGCATTCTTCCCGACGGGCGGGGCCGGGTGA
>DATBBZ010000058.1:0-2936 GCA_036270745.1 Gemmatimonadales bacterium
CCACCGATCGAGCCAATCTGTACCGCCGCATGCGGCGCCTCGGCATCGAGCCGCCGCGCGAGCGAGATGGGATGACGCCATGAAGACTCTGCTGTTGGCCCTGGCGCTGGCCGTGCCCGTGGGCGCTGCGGCCCAGGATACCGCCATCGTGATCAGCCCCGAGACCAACGGGGTACACCTCACCCCGCCCGAGCTCCCCCGACAGGTGGCAGACTCGGCCATCGCGTTCTTCAACTCGTCCCGCACCAGCCGACTGGTGGGCCGAACGGAGATCCCGGCGGGCGCGGTGTGGCAGGGGGACGTCGCGGTCCGAAATGGCCCGGTGATCCTCGCCGGCCGGATCGAAGGCTCCCTGCTCGTGATCAACGGCGACCTGGTGCTCAGGTCGGGAGCCGTCGTGACCGGCTCCGTGCTCGTGGTCGGAGGCGAGCTCTCGGGGTCGGACAGTTCCCGGGTGGAAGGGAAGGCGCGCGTTTACTACGAAGTGCTCGGATTCCGCATGAAGGGTGATTCGCTCCAGTACTCGCCGAATCTCCGACGGCGGTACGGACAGTTCGCCGCCGAGTATGTCTTCAACACGCCCGAGACCCGCTCGGCACTGACCATCGCCACGGGGGGCACTTACGACCGCGTCGAAGGCCTTCCGCTCGTCTTCGGTCCCGTCTTCGATTGGCAGGTGGACCCGCGCGATCACCTGCGCCTCGACGCGCTCGGCGTCTTCCGCACCGCCGGCGATCTCACCGGCGGGCGCTCGGACTTGGGGTACCGGTTGCGGGCGGAAATCCGGGCCGGGCGCTATCGCCCGGTGAGTTTCGCGCTCAGCGCGTTCAACGTCGTGTCGCCCGTGGAAGACTGGACCCTCTCCGGTTCCGAAGTCGGATGGGCCTCGTTCCTCTTCCGCCGGGACTACCGCGACTACTACGCGAACCAGGGAGTGGCGGTCAGGGTCTCGGCCCAGCCGGAACGCCAGGTCACGGCGGACCTCGAGTGGCGGAAGGAATCCCAGCGGAGCATCCCCTCGCTCGATCCATTTTCGCTGTTCCGCAACGACGAAGTGTGGCGTCCCAACCCGCCGATCGACGGCGGCCACTATCACACCCTGGGACTGGGCGTCACCCTCGACACCCGCAACGACCCGGACGAGCCGACCACGGGGTGGTGGGCACGGCTCCGCGTGGAGCGCTCGACGTCCCCCGACGTCGCGCCGCAGACAGGTGTCCCCGCGTTCGTGCGGCCCGCGATTCCGACCGATGGGTCATACGAGTTCTCCCGCTTCTTCTTCGAGGCACGGAGCTACCAGCGAATCGGCGGGTTCGGCCGGGCGAACCTCCGGATGCTCTTCGGGGGATGGTTGGGCGGCGATCCCCTGCCCCTTCAGGACCGCTTGAGTCTCGGCGGTCCCGACCCGATGGCGGGCTATCCGTTCCGCTACTCCGCGTGCAACAGGGAGATCGTGGATCCGGCGTTCGGTACGAGTCAGCCCGCGGCGTGTGACCGCGTACTGCTCTTCCAGGGGGAATACCGCGGCCACATAAACCTGAGATGGGCCTACAACCCCGGAGAAGATCAGCAGCAGTCAGGATTGTTGTACCGCCTGGAGGGCCCCGATCTGGTGGTGTTCGGGGACGCCGGCCAGGCCTGGCTGGTCGGGAACGGGCCGGGCCGCATTCCCTCCGACCGGATCCCCACCATTGGGAGCTGGATCGCCGACCTGGGATTGGGGATCGACTGGGGCGGCGTGGGTCTCTATGCCGCGAAGGCGGTGACCCTCGGCCAGCCGGTGCGGCTCACCCTCAGACTCCGCCACCGCTTCTAGTGCGCAGTCCCTCCCTGTTGGGCGGGCTGCTGGCGATCGGTCTCTGGGCGGGAGTCGCCCAGGCGCAGACCGACCATCCGACGTTGTCCGTGACGCTGCCCGATTCCGTGACGCCGCGCGTCCAGGCCGTCGCCCTGCTCTCGGATCCAAGGTTCCCCGATCTCCTGAAATCGGGGTTCCCGCTGCGGCTGCATTTCCGTATCGAGCTCTGGCACGCGCGGTCCAGCTGGTTCGACCAGTTCGTCAGCGACGCTTCTTGGGACGCGGTGGTGCGGCACGACCCCCTGGCGGACGATTTCGTGCTCTACCGGTCGACTGGTGAAGTGAAGCGGTTCCCCAGCCCGGAGCTGCTTGAAGTCGCGCTGGAGCGGCCATTTACCGTCAAGCTCGTGCCCCGTTCGGACGGCCGGTACTACTACATCTGCCGCCTCGAGATCACCACGCTCTCGGACAGCGATCTGGACGAGCTGACGCGGTGGCTGAAGGGAGAAGTGGGGCCGGCAGTCTCAGGGGAAGGGAGCCTGGGAGACGCGCTCGCACGGGGGGCACAGCGCGCCCTGGTGCGAATCGCCGGGCTGCCGAGATTGACGTTGGAAGCGCGCTCGACGGTGATCGAGCGCGCGCGGTAGGCTACGAGCGAGTTGTTCCGAACTGCTCGTCGATGGCCTTCCGGATCTGATCGAGGGAATTCCCCGCCGCCGCCATTCTTCCCGCCAACATCGCCTCCCCCATGCAGATATCGCACTGAGCGGCGTGGTCCCCCGTGAAGCAGGTCAGCAGAGACCGGTGCTGCATGTGCTTGGAGCAATCGCAGTGACAGTAGAGCCCGTCCAGGACCTGGGGGATTTGCCGGGCCACGGCATACGACTCCGCGGCGCCGGGCGTGTGCATGACCATCGCCTGAGGGACGACCGAGTCGGCCGTGATGCCGGGCCGGGGAGCCTGGTGAATCGACGCCGTGCCCCTGCGGGGAATCGCGACCAGTAGGACGAGGGCGTGGATCGCCGCGCCAGCGACGATCCAGGGGAGACGCTTGGCGCTCAGAGGCGTTCGAGCGTGCGCAGCACATCCGACCCGTAGAAGAGCCGGATGTACTTGGTCTGAATGGCCGTCAGGCGTC
>DATBBZ010000059.1:0-4133 GCA_036270745.1 Gemmatimonadales bacterium
GGCAAGGGAGAGCCGGATGGTGTCGAAGTACCCTTCGACCAGCACGGCCCGCTCGGCTTTGCGCATCGCATGCCGGGCGGCATGCAGGTTGTAGAGCATCTGCCCTTTGTGAAAGATCGGCGTCTCCGGGGAGTTCAAATACTTGGGCTCGCCGTCACCGAGCACGCGCCCGCCGAACGCGACGACTCGGCCCCGGACGTCGAGGATGGGAAAGAGCACGCGCTCGCGGAAACGCGGGATGATCGAGCCATCGTCCCGCTTCACGAGGAGACCCGCCTCCAGGAGGATCTCCTCTTTCACTCCGAGCTGCTTCATCCCTTCGAGGAATGATTTGCCCCGCGGACCGAACCCCAGCCCCAGGACACCGGCCGTTTCGAGATCGATGTGGCGGGAAGCGAGGTAGTCGCGTGCGGTCAGGCCATCCGGAGACTCCCGCAGTTGGCGCTGGAACCAGTCGTGCGCCGCGGCGACCGCCTGGAAGAGCGGCTCCCGAGGGTCGGGACCGGTGGGACCCCGTTCGGGGATGGTGATGCCGGCACGGCGCGCCACTTCCCGGACCGCCGTGGGATAGTCCATCCCAAGCTTCTTCATGAAAAAGGTGAAGACGTCCCCGGCCTCATGGCACACGAAGCAGTAGTACATCCCCTTTTTGGGGATCACCGCGAAGTTGCGGTGGGTGCCGCCATGAAAGGGACAGGGGCCACGATAGTCGGCGCCGGTGCGCTTGAGCTCGACGTGCTCGCCGATGACGCCCACCAAATCCGCGGCATCGCGCACCTGTTCGATCAGCTCGTCCGGGATGAGGCTCACGCCTTGAGCTCCACCACGGTGGCCCCGGCGCCGCCTTGATTGGCGGCGGCGAATCCGAAGCGCCGCACCCGCCGGTCCAGTCCCAGGACCTCGTGGACCATCGTCCGGAGGGCACCGGTGCCCTTGCCGTGGATGATGCGGAGGTATGGAAGATCGTTGGCCACCGCATCATCCAGGGCATGAAGCAGGACGGTCTCGGCTTCGTCCCTGCGCATCCCAATGAGGGTGATCTCGGTAGTGCCGGTCGCGATTTCGGGAAGAGGGAAGTGGGAAGAGGGAGGTGTGACTGCCCCGCGAGACCGCTTCAAGTCTTCCAGATTCCGCCACGCTCTTCCCTCTTCCCGCTTCCCGCTTCCCGCTTGCCCCTCAGTCTTCTCAAGCGCCTCTTCGACCAGCCTCCGCGCCTCTTTGGCTGTCGCCTCATCGACGGCGGCCCGGGCGCGGCTCAACGCGGCCTCGACGGTCTTCCGGGCATCCAGGAGATAGGCGCGGGCCTGCTCGCGAGCGGCAAGATCCAGGGACCGTTCCTTGTCCCGCGCCGCTCGTTCCCGATCGGCGACGTCTTCTCCCCGACGATCGACGCCCGCACGCTCGTCCCGCAATGCTTTCGCTTGCGCCTCGATCTCGGCCGCCTTCGTCTCCAGCTCCTGCCGCCGGGCCTCCACCGCCGCCAGGAGCCGGTCCATCTGCCGTTCGGCGTCGGGCACCGACCGCTCCGCGTCCGCGAGCACTTCGGCCGCAATGCCCAACCGCCTCGCGATCGCGAGGCCATAGGAGCGCCCGGGAACACCCTTCAGGAGGCGATAGGAGGGCGTCAGCGTCTCGGCGTCGAATTGCAGCGACGCATTGACGATGCCCACCGTCTCCGCCGCCAATTGCTTCAGCGCGCCCAGGTGGGTCGTCGCCAGCGTGACGGCATGGCGACGAGTCAGGGCCCGGAGCGTGGCGGACGCGAGCGCGCCGCCTTCCGCGGGATCGGTGCCGCTGCCGATTTCATCCAGAAGGACCAGCGCGCCGGCACCGGCGCCGTCCAGGATTTCCCGAAGGGTCCGTGTCTGCGCCGAAAACGTGGAGAGACTCTCGGCGATCGACTGCTTGTCGCCGATGTCGGCGAAGACACCGGTGAACACCGGCAGTGAGGAACGCGGGCCGATGGGCGGAATGATGCCGCTCTGCGTCAGCAGCGAGAGCAGGCCCACGGCCTTGATCAGTACCGTCTTGCCCCCGGTATTCGGACCGGAGACCAGCACCGTCCATTCGTCGTTCTCGAGGACCAGGTCGAACGGGATGACGACACGGTCGCCCCCCAGGAGAAGCGGATGCCGGCCATCGCGGATCGCCAGCCCTTCGCCGACGGCGGGCGTGTGCCCGTTCACGACGACGGCATAGCGCGCCCGGGCGCACAGGTCGTCGAACGCCACACACATCTCGAGGGACTGGACCAGGAGCTCCCGGTGCGGGCGGAGCAGATCGGTCAGCTCCCGCAAGACTCTCAGGACTTCGCGCTGTTCTCGGGCCTCGCAAGCCCGGAACTCGTTGCCGAGCTCGATGACCTCCGGCGGCTCGACGAACACCGTCGCGCGCGTCGCCGACTCGTCGTGGACGATGCCTCCCACACGCGCCCGCGACGTGTTCCGCACCGGAATCACATACCGGTTGTTCCGGACCGTCACGCCCGCGTCGCCCGAGCGGTCCTCCGCCTTGAGCCCGGCGAGAATCTGCTCGAGCCGGTGGACGAGCTTCTCCCGCGCCTCCCGCACGGCCTTGCGGGCTCGTGCGAGATCGGGAGAAGCGCCATCGAGCACCGAGCCGTCGGGTCCGATGGACGCCTGCAACCGCGGCTCGAGAGTCTTGGGCAGAGGGTCGACGCGGAGCGCGGCGGTGCGTGGGGCCCGATGCTCCAGCCGCTTGAGCTCGGTGCCGACGGCCCGGCTGGCCGTCAACAGGGCGAGGAGATCGAGGAGGGCGGCGGGTTCGAGGGCACTGCCCTCGACCATTAGGAGCTCGAGCGCCGGCGTCACGTCGGGAAGGGCTTCGGCGCGGATGCTCTCGTCGGTGATCAGCTGACCGGCGAGCTCGGCGACTTGCGCCAGCATCTCACGAATGACGGTAGGCTCGAAGGACGGACGGCAGCTGGTGACCCGGGCGACGCCTAACGGGCCTTGCGCGTGCTCCGCCACCCGCCCCAGCGCGGTATGAAATTCGAGCGTGTCCAGCACGGAGGGAGTGATCCCTCCCGGGTGGGTCATGAGGCCGACGCCAACTCCTCGCGCACGATCTGGTTGATGATTTTTCCGTCCGCCCGGCCCTTGAACTGCGGCATCATGGCGCCCATCACCTTCCCGAGGTCCTTCGAACCGGCGGCGATGGCCGCGCGGACCGCGGCGCGGATTTCCTCAGGGTCTGCCAATGCGGGCAGGAACTCCTCGAGCATCTTGATCTCGGCCGCTTCCTTGTCCGCCAGATCCTGCCGCCCGCCCTTGCCGTACTGCTCCACGGACTCGGTGCGGCGCTTCACCCCACGACGCAGGACTTCCACGGCCTCCGGATCGGAGGGCTCGTGGCCGAGGGCAATGTCTGAGTTCTTGAGGTCTGCGAGGATCGTGGAGAAGAGCAGCGTGCGCGCCGAATTACGGGATTTCCGCGCTTCGTTCATTGCGGCGCGCAGCCGCTCCAGAATTCCAGCCATGGGCCGTCTTAGACGGGCCGAACGCGCCGGTTTTTGCGGCGCGCGGCGTTCATCTTGCGCTTCTTCCGCTCACTGGGCTTCTCGTAGTGGCGGTGCTTGCGGAGGTCCGAGAGAATCCCGGCCTTCTCGCACTTTTTCTTGAAGCGCTTGAGCGCCCGTTCGAAACTCTCGTCATCGTGAATGATGACTTCCGGCATTTGAAAACTCACCTCTTCTCTGGGGCGAAGCCTTCCGGCTCCGCTAAATATGGGAGACCGATAAAGTTAAGCCCCGTCTCCCACCCTTGGCAACCTCAACCCGGAGGCCATTTCATCTCGCGTCCCCCCAGAATGTGGACGTGGAGATGGTTCACCGTCTGGCCGCCATCATGGTTCGTGTTCGCGACGACGCGATACCCCTTGTTCGCGAGCCCCGCCTCCCGGGCCACATCCCGGGCGAACGTCATGAGCCCGCCCAGCAGGTCCCCCTCTTTGACGTCGTTCATCGAGGTCACATGCTTCACCGGGATCGCCAGAATGTGCGTGGGGGCCTGCGGGTTGATGTCGCGAAAGGCAAGGAATTCGTCGTTCTTGCTCACCACCGAGGCCGGGATTTCTCCCGCCGCGATCTTGCAGAAGAGGCAGTCGCTCACGCG
>DATBBZ010000060.1:0-6942 GCA_036270745.1 Gemmatimonadales bacterium
CTGCACCACCCCGAAGATCGCCTGACTGTCCCGGCGGACCTGATCGATGGTGGCTGCTTCGTTCCCGTAGTCGTCCGTGCTCGCCGGGATCAACGGCGTGCCCACGGCGGGAGAGAGCCGCGACTCAGCAGAGTCCGGAGCGGCCTGCCGCATGAACACGTCCCGCCACGAATAGCCCGCTTCCCACAGCCGCCAGAACCGCGGCAGAACACCGAACGCACCCCACAGACCCACCGGCCAGATCGACCAACCCACGCCGCCACCGGTGACCAGATTCAAGAAGAGCAGACCGCAGGAGACCGACGCCCACGACACGAACGCCGCGCGCGTGGACTTCACCATCGAGGCTTCCCCACCGGGCGCCTTCTGTACCTGATTCCGGTCGCGGTCGCGCTGCTGACGGCGGGCGGAGCGTCCGCGGCCGACGTCCGGAGAGCGGGGCACCGGAAGCGGAGCGCGTCCCTGGGGAGCGATAGGGCGATTCAACCCGCTCGGGCTCCGGCTCGTGACCACTCGCGGCGAAGGCCGGAACGCAGGCGTCGACCGTGACTCGAGGGCGCGGCGCAGGGCGTCGGCGGTGGGCCAGCGCTTTTCAGGATCCTTGTCCAGGCAACGCATGACGCACGCCGACAGCTCGGCCGGACAATCGGACCGCTTCAACGTGATGTCCGGCGCCTCTTCCGTGATTTGCTTCATCAGGAGACCGGGCACCGTCGGCGCGGAGAAGGGCAGCTCGCCCACCAGCATCTGATAGCCGACGACGCCCAGACTGTACAGATCGGACCGTCCGTCGATCTCCCGTTCGCCGAGCGCCTGTTCCGGGCTCATGTAGTGCGGTGTCCCGATCGCCACGCCGGTGCCGGTGAGGGTTCCCGGTCCCGTGGCGGAGGTCAACGCCTTCGCGATCCCGAAGTCCGTGACCATGACGCGGCCCCGGGACCCTTCGAGGAGAATGTTGTCGGGCTTTACGTCACGGTGGACGATGCCGACCGAATGGGCGGCGCCGAGCGCGTCCACGGTTTCGAGCATGATCCGGCGGGCTTCCTCGGGCGGCAGCGTGCCCCGGCGCTGGAGCTTTCCGGAGAGGGGCTCGCCGTCCACGAAGGCCATGATGAAGTAGACGAGTCCGTCCGGACCCTCGCCCACTGAGAAGATGGGAACGATGTGGGGGTGCGACAGCCGGGCCGCGGTTTCCGCCTCCCGCAGGAAGCGGAGCCGGATTTCTTCACGGAACGCGAGCTCGGGTGGGAGGACCTTGATGGCCACCCGGCGCTTGAGCCGTTCGTCGCGGGCGCTGTAAACGACGCCCATCCCGCCCCGCCCGATCTCACTGTCGACCGCGTAGGCAGTGCCGAGCGCCCGGGACAAGCGGCCCATTAACGAGTTGTCGTTCTCGCTCATTCCCCTCTAAACCTCTAGTACAGACCTGAAAGATTAGCCCTCTGGGACTTGTACGGCAACCGCGTTAGCCACCGCTACTTACAGTACCGGTCTCCGCCGAACTGGCCGCTCGGGGTTCACCTTCGGGCGTTGGTGTGGCAGGCTCTGCCGGATTGGCCGGAGAGGGAGGGAACGGTCGAGGCATGAGCATGGTTCTCCCCTTGGCACGGTGGATGCACTTACGGGTGCCCAGCCACTCTCCCAAAAAATGGAGTTGATTGCGATGTACGAGCGTCTAACCCTTCCAGTTCTGCCTCTCCGCGAGATGGTCCTATTCCCCGGCGTGTCCCAGCCGATCGGGGCTGGCCGGCCCGCGACCCTGCGCGCCATCGAAGCCGCATTGAAAAGCCAGTCGCACCTGATCTTTGCGGTTTCTCAGCGCGAAAACGTGGATCAGGTGACTCCGGGCGTTCTCTATACCACCGGTACCATTGCGAAAATCAGCCAGATCCAGCGCGGCATCGGGGGCGTCCAGCTGATGCTCCACGGCGAGGTCCGCGGGACGGCCTTGCACTACCAGGACGCGTCCGGGCACCTCGAGGCCGTGGTCCGTGAGGCCTCGGACCTCCCTCCGTTGGATGAACAAAACCAGGCCTTCGTTGCGCTCTACCGGGAAGCCCGGGAGCGGGCCAGCGACTTGGGCCGGAAGTCCGGCCTCCCCGAGGATGTGGTCAAGCAGGTACTAGACGGCGTGAACGAGCCAGGCCGGTTCGCAGACCTGGTGGCCGCCTACCTCGAGATCAAGCCGAGCGAGCGGCAGAGCTTGCTGGAGGCCCTGGAGGTCGAGGACCGCCTCCGCCGGGTGCTCGTGCACGTCCAGCGGCAGATCGGCATGCTCGACGCGCAGGAAGACATCAAGTCCCAGGTTCAGGAGGAGCTGGGTGAGCGGCAGCGCGAGATGTACCTCCGCGAGCAGCTCAAGGCGATTCACAAGGAGCTGGGTGAAGAAGACGGGGCCGGCGACGCGGACGAGCTGCGGAAGCGGCTGGCCGCGCTCGAGCTCCCGGAAGCGGCGCGGAAGGAAGTGGACCGCGAGCTGCTCCGCATGGAGCGCGCGAACAAGGACTCGATGGAAGGCCAGGTCATCCGGACCTACCTCGAGACCGTCGCCGAGCTGCCCTGGAACAAGCGGTCCGAAGAGTCACTCGACCTGGCTCGCGCCGCGACCGTGCTCGAGGAAGACCACTTCGGTCTGCAGGAAGTAAAGGATCAGGTCCTCGAATTTCTCTCGGTGCGGAAGCTCAGGCTCGAAAAGCCCGACGCGGAATCGAAGGGGAACGAGGACGACAAGCAGGCGAAGGGTCCCATCCTGCTCTTCATCGGGCCCCCGGGGGTCGGCAAGACCTCGATCGCCAAGTCCATCGCCCGCGCGATGGGCCGCCCGTACGTGCGCATCTCCCTCGGTGGCGCGCGGGACGAAGCGGACATCCGCGGCCATCGGCGTACCTACGTCGGCGCCATGCCGGGACGCATCATCCAGGGGATGAAGCAGGCGGGGGCCAAGAACCCCGTGTTCCTGCTCGACGAAGTCGACAAGCTCGGCGTGTCGTTTCAGGGCGATCCCGCCTCGGCGCTGCTCGAGGTGCTCGACCCGGCGCAGAACGACAGCTTCACCGACCACTATCTGGGCGTGCCGTTCGATCTGTCCGAGGTGCTGTTCATCGCGACGGCGAATTTCCCCCAGAACATTCCGGGCCCGTTGATGGACCGGATGGAAACGGTGACGTTCGCAGGCTACACCGAGCGCGAGAAGCAGGAGATCGCCCGCCGGTACCTGATTCCCCGCCAGCTCCAGGAGAACGGCCTGACCGCGGAGCAGCTCACCATCACGGACGACGCGCTGCAGGCGGTGATTTCCAGCTATACGCGGGAGGCCGGGGTCCGGCAGCTCGAGCGTGAGATCGGAAAGGTCGGCCGCAAGGCGGCCCGGAAGATCGCGGGGAAAGAGGCGTCGATCGTGAACGTGACGGCGGCGGACGTGCCGACGTTGATCGGGCGGCCCAAGGTCCACCCGGAGCGGAAGGCGGGCGCGGACGACGTGGGGGTCGCGACGGGGATGTACTACACGCCCGTAGGCGGCGACATCATGTTCGTCGAAGCCAGCGTCATGCGCGGGAAGGGCGAGTTGACCCTCACGGGACAGCTCGGAGATGTGATGAAGGAGTCGGCCCGCGCGGCCTGGACGTACGCCAAGTCCCACGCGGATTCGCTTGGGATTCCGGAAAGCCGGCTCCAGGATTCCGACGTCCACGTGCACGTCCCCGCGGGCGCGATCCCGAAGGACGGTCCTTCGGCGGGCGTGACGATGGCGACGGCGCTGGTCTCGGCGCTCTCTGGAAGACCGGCGCGCCATGACCTGGCGATGACCGGTGAAGTGACGCTCCGCGGGAAGGTGCTGCCGATCGGGGGCGTCAAGGAGAAGGTGCTGGGCGCCGTCCGGGCGGGCATTCAGACCATCATCCTGCCCAAGGAGAATGGCCGGGACCTGGAGGACCTGCCGGCTGAGGTTCGCCAGACGCTCGATGTCCATCTGGTGTCGGACTTGGGTGAGGTGCTGAGCCTGGCCCTGCGGGGAGCGCGGTTCGAGGCGGGGCACCTGGTGTTCGAGGGTGATGCCCCGAAGGAACCGAAGATGGTCGGCCGCTAACGCCTGTGCTTCAGCGGGCAGCGACGCCCGCGACGAGAAGCCGGATCGCCCCCTCGCGCCAGCGCTGCCGGAGTGCGGGCTCGTCCATGGCGAGTGAAGGTGCACTGGCCGAGACCACCGATTCCAGATTCAGGAATCCCACCATCAGTACCAGGGCTTGAGCAGCGGTCAGGTGCGGGTCGACATCGTCCCGCACCTGACCGAGGCCCTGGCCTTCCGCCAACAGCACGACCAGCCGTTTGACGACCGGAGCGAAGGGTGCAATGTCCACGCGGCCTGAGCGAGTGAGGAGGGAGACCAGCTCGGGGTGCGAGGCAAAGTAGGTGTAGAGGAGATCGAGAGAGCGTTCGAGCCGGTCGAGGGAGCGTCCGCCGATGGCCGTGAGTCCGGCCAGGGCCTGCTCGAGGTCAGCGGCCGCTCGGCCGAGCACCGCGCGAAAGAGACCACTCTTCGATTGGTAGTAGTAAAACAGGAGTTGCTTGTTGACCCCAGCCGACCGGGCGATCCGGTCAACCCGAGCACCTTCAAAGCCTTCTCGAGCAAACTCCCGCTGGGCTGAGTCGACGATCCGTAATGCCCTGCTATTACTGAGCTTGTGCTTCATTATCCAATATATCAACCGTGGAGTTGATATCAAGTTACCATATTGCAACGTTGGGCGGAGGCTTGGGGAGCCCCTGTTGCAGGAAGGCGACCAGGGGTCGGAGCACGGAGGCTGGGTCCTCGTCCGGAAGGTCATGGCCTGCGCCAGGGACCAGGACAAAGGCCGCCCTCGGGAGGGAGGCTGCCATCTCCTCTCCGACCCCGGGGGGAATCCAGACATCCCGCGACCCCCACATCACCAACGTCGGCACGGCGATCGAGTCGAGCTTCCCCCTCAGGCCGTTGAAGTCGAACTCGTGAGCCACGCCCGCGAGCGTCCTCCCAAAGTCGGGAGTCCCGACCGGCCCGTAATACTGGTCCACCTCCGCCTGGGTCATCCGGCTCGGGACTCCGAAAGTGGAGCGCAGCGCCTTCTCGACGCCGCCCCGACCGCGCAAGCCGGCCACCAATCGCCCCACCAGAGGAGCGCGCGCGAGCCGGGTCAGGAGCGGGACGTGGGTGCCGAGTCCCGCGGCGTCGATGAGCACCAGACCGCGCACCTTCGCCGGGTCTTTCAGCGTCGCGAGAGCGGCGATCTCCCCGCCCATCGAATGCCCCACCAGCACCACGTCGGAGAGGTGCAGGGAATCGAGCAAGTGAATCGTCAGAGACGCGTAGTCGGCGGCGCCATATCCGGACCTCGGCCGATCCGAACCCCCGAAGCCGCGATTGTCGAAGGCCACCGCGTGAAAGCCCGCCGCGGCGACGGGGCCCAAGATGTCCCGCCACGTGTAGATCGAGGCGCACAGGCCGTGCAGAAACACCACCGTCGGTCCCGTCCCCGTCTCGATGTAGCGGATCCGCGTGCCATCGACGGTGACGTACTTGGGCTGGAGAGCGGTTCCCGCCGGATACCACTGGGACGGTAGGGTAGGTGCGGCCCGGCAGGCGGTCACCCAGACCAGAAAACCCAGTAACAGCAGGCGTTTCACCCGACCGCTGCCGCTCCGACCTGGACCAGCAGCGGATGCGCGCTCCACATCGCCTTTATGAGGTCCCCCGCTCCCGAGGCCGAAAACACGCGCGCCTCGTCGATCAGGAGAATCGTCGGTGCGTCTGCTGGTGCCGACCCTTGGGCGAGCGACTCCGCGTTCCCAACGTCTCCGGCGATCCGGATGCTGAGGGTCGCGCGGGCCGCTGCCCGCCGCCAGGCGGGGAGCGACGGACGCCAGAGCTCCGCCCCCACCGTGCCCTTCACGCTCCGCTCGGCGCGTGCCACCAGCTGCTGCAACGCGTTCACCGTCCCCCGTAACCCCTCGGCCGAGTGAATCGTGGGTTCCGCAGTCACCGCCGCACCCTCCAGTGCCCGGGCCAGACGGTCGAGCGCCTGCCCCTGTGAGGCGGCCACCCGGGCCACCAGCCCGGACGGATCAGCCGGACGGTATTGGGCCGGACGCCCGCCGGAGGAGGTTGCCGCACCCCGGATCACCAACCCCTCAAGGGCTGAGTAGGCATTGGCACGGGCCAACCGACACGCGCGCGCCACCGCGTAGCCCGTACTGGGGCCGAGGCGGAGCAAAGAGGTGTAGACGAGCGACTCGGTAGGGGTGAAGCCGAAGGGAGTGAGGTCGATCGAGGTCATTTAGTAGTAGCCTAAGCTACCACTAAACGACCTCGATGGGGAGCCCCATCAGCCTGGCGATCAAGGCCAGGCGAAACGTGATGTCCGTCTGGCGCTGGGCCGGGCTCTTCCCGGCTCCTTCGAGCGGGAAGTAATGGCTGATCACCGTACTGTCGGTTTTCGGCACGGAGCGCAGGGCCTTCGGAGTCCAGATGCCCTGGTCATCGCATTCCGAGAACAGCCGGGCCAGCACCTTGGAGGCCGAGGGGATCTGGCGCACGAGTCCCAGGCGGGCGAGGAGCTCCAGCCAGTAGACCGCGAACGGGACATCCGGAACGTGGCCATGCGCGTCGGCGCGGAGCGGATCTCCCATGACCACGAAGATCGGAGGCAGGATTTTCTTGCCCGCCAGCTGGAAAAAGGCCCGTTTGGGCGCCGGGGTCGAGAAGTAGGTCCCCAGGCGCTCGACGAAGTTCGACCGCTCGCGCTGCAGGGCCGGCAGGAAGGCCAGCATTTCCATGGCAAAAAACGAAGGCGGCGTCGCTGCCGGCTCGACCACCGTCTTGCCCTGGGCCTTCTTGAAGGGCTTATCGAGGACTGGGCTCCTGAGGTAAGTGGAGATCCCATTCATGATGTTGTGCGCTGCTCCACG
>DATBBZ010000061.1:0-5792 GCA_036270745.1 Gemmatimonadales bacterium
CCCGACGCCGCTACGCCGGAGACCCTGGCGCGGTGGAAATCATCGTCGCGGATAACGCATCCACCGACCGGACGTCCGACGTGGCGCGGGCGCATGGCGCACGGGTGGTCTCCGAGCCCCGGCGGGTGATCGCGGCGGTGCGGAATACCGGGGCGGCCGTCGCCACCGGCGACATCCTCGTCTTCGTGGACGCCGACTCCGTCATCCACCCCGACACGTTCGCCCGCGTCGCGCAGGCGCTCTCGTCCGACCGCGTCGTGGGCGGTGCGACCGGAGTCACCATGGACCGGTGGTCCGCCGGGATCGCGGTGACGTATGCCCTGCTCGAGGCCTGGTGCTGGGTAAGCGGGTGGGATACGGGCGTGCTATTCTGCCGACGCGAGACCTTCGACACGGTCGGCGGTTTCCCGGAGCGCCTGCTCTTTGCAGAAGACCTGGCATTCTACGGTGGACTCCGTCGCCTCGGACGCGCGCGGGGACAGCGGTTCATCCGCCTGGCGGGGGTGCGAACCGTCACGTCGACCCGCAAGTTCGACCAGTTCGGGGACTGGGGGTGGCCGCTGGCGAACGCCAAGGTCCTCTGGTACGCCCTCCTGCACTCGTCCCGGGAGCGGGCGATGGTCGAACGACACTGGTACCAGGTGCGTCGCTGACCATGATTCCCTGGCTCTGGCTGGCGGCGGTCGTGGCCACGGGAGATTCGGTTCGCAGTTTCCAAGTGGTAGTCGCTCCGGGAGAATCTCTGCACGTTGCCGTGTTCGGCCGGGGTGAGCCCGTGGTGCTGATCCCCGGGTTTTTCGGCTCGGTCTTCGGATTCCGGAAGCTCATCCCCCTGCTCGAAGAGGCCGGGTACCAGCCGACCGTGGTCGAGCCCCTCGGCACCGGTTTCTCCGGGCGGCCCCCACGCGGCGACTACTCGCTTTCGGCGCAGGCCGATCAAATCGCAGCGGCCCTCGATTCCCTCCACATCCGCAACGCCCCAGTGATCGCGCATTCGGTCGGCGGGGCCATGGGGCTCCGGCTCGCCTACCTCCGCCCCGACCTGGTGCGCCTGCTCCTGTCCCTCGAAGGCGGGCCCACGGAGCGCGTCGCCACTCCGGAATTCAAGAAGGCCGCGAGATACATCCCGTGGATCAAGATTCTCGGGGGCATTAAGGTCATCCGGCGCGTGGTGCGGCGTACCTTGGTCCGCTCATCCGGGGACACCACCTGGATCACCGACGGCGTGGTATATGGCTACACCGCCGGTGCGGCTCGCGACTTGAACGGCACGCTGCTGTCGTATCTCGCTATGGCGGATTCGCGGGAGCGTGAGCACCTCGAACCCCACCTCAAGACCATTCGGTGTCCGGTACGCCTGGTGCTGGGTGGCGCGCGCCACGACGGGGGGGTGGGTCCGGAGGAAGTCACTGAGCTGCGCCGCGAGCTGCCGCAGTTCGCGGTGGACAGCGTGCCGGGGGCGGGGCACTATCTCCAAGAGGAGCAACCAGCGGCTATCCTCGCCATCCTCAAGCGCGTCGCGGCCGCCGCCGGTCCCGGAAGCGACGCCGGCCGGTGAGGATCGCTCTTTGGCAGCACTGCCTCGCGTTCGCTCTGATGACTGCCGACATGGTCATCCGCGCCTGGCGAAGCCAGGTACTCCTGCCGATGCCGTTCCGCCGGGCCCTCGTCGTCAACACCTGTGCCGACGCGGTCTCAGCCGTGACGCCGGCCCGTGTGGGCGGAGACCCGGTCCGATACGTCGCATTGCGGCGGGCCGGACACCCGCCCGCCGCTATCGTGATGCTCTGCGGCTCCGAAATCGTCGCCGATGCGGTGGCGCTTGTGCTGATCGCTCTCTTGCTCTCCCTCCGATTCCCCGACGTCGAGCGGCGGTTCGCGGTCTCGCTCGCAAGCATCGTGCGTTCCGGCTGGTGGTGGGTGGCTGGAATCATCCTGCTCGGCGTCGTCAGCGCCCTCGTCACGAGGCGGTATTTGCCGCGGGGCGCAGGGAGTGTAGGGGCGACGCTGGCAGCGGCGTGGCGGGAGGCTCGGACCCGGCCCTTCGGGGTGATGTTCACCGCGACGGCTCTGACGGCTCTTGCCCTGATTGCCCGATGCGCCATTCTGCCCGTGCTGTTGGCGGGGGTGCCTGGACTCACCGGCGGACAAGTAGTGCTGGGCTCCGCGGCGCTGGTCTACGGGCAACAGCTCGCGCCGACTCCCGCCGGGGTCGGGGCAGTGGAGATCGGAGCGGTGGCGGGGCTCGGCGGCACCATCCACCCTTCGGCCCTGGCGCTGGTCCTCGTCGTCTGGCGCACCTACGCCCTGGTGCTGGGGTCCCTGGCTGGAGCCCTGCTGCTCTATTCGTACCGCAGAGCATCGATGGGGTCGAGGCTGGCGGCCTGACGGGCCGGCCAGACCCCGAAAAAGAGCCCTACGCCCGCGCTCACGCCGAGCGCGCCGGCAATGGCCATCGGCGAAATCAACGTGTTCCAATGGGCCAGGCGGGAGAGGGCGATGGCGCCGGCCGTTCCGACGAGGATGCCGGTGAATCCTCCGAGCGCACAGAGCACGACGGCCTCCACCAGGAATTGCACCAGGATGTTCGCGGGAGTGGCGCCCAGCGCCTTGCGCACCCCGATCTCCCGGGTCCGCTCCTTCACCGACACCAGCATGATGTTCATGATGCCGATGCCGCCCACCAGTAGACTCACCGATGCGATGCCCGCGAGGAGGGCTCCGAACGTCGCCGACGTCTCCTGAAACGTGGACAGGACGTCGAGGGCGCTCCGGATGCGAAAGTTGTCCGGGTCGCCGGGGCGGAGGTGATGCTGCCGCCGCAACACGCGCTCGATCGAGATCATCGCGAGGGGAATCGAATCCGCGTCGGCGGCGCTGATCGTAATGGTTCGTAGGCGGTCGGTCCCGATCAGCCGGTAGCGAGCGGTCTGAAACGGGACCAGAAGATCGTCGTCGCTCGATCCGAACCCCGTGGTCCCTTTCTCCGCCAGCACACCCAGCACTTCGAAGGGCAGACCCCGGATCCACAGCGTCTGGCCGAGCATCTGGTCCGGCGTGGTCTTGAGCAGAGTCGGGATCAGGGACTCCACCACGACGTACCGCTTGCGCGCCGCCGCCTCCCCGGGTGTGAACATCCGGCCTGCGGAAAACCGATAGTTCCGCACCACGACGAAGTCGGGGGTGGTGCCGATGACGTCCTCGTGCACGTTCTGGTTCCCGAACTGGATCTGGAAGCCGCCTTGCAGCTCGGGTACCACGTTGGACACGAAGTGGGCGTTGTTGGCGAGGGCCGTGTCGTCGGCGTAGGTGAGCGAAATGGACCCCGCGATCGCCACGCCACCCCGGAAGTCCTGTCCTGGTTGCACCGAGAGCAGGGTGGGGCCGAGGGCGGCGATGCGATCCTGAATGGCCTGCTGGGCCCCGGAGCCCAGGGCCACCATGGTGATGACCGCACCCACGCCGATGGTCAGCCCCAGCGTCGTCAACAGGGACCGGAGAGTGTTCGCGCGCAGCGCATCCAGGGAAACCTGCACGGTCTCCCAGAACATGATGCGATTGTTGGACGGCATGGCGAGAAGCTAGCCGGAGGACCTTACCCGCTCCTTACGCTCAGAACCCGGTAAAGCCGATGCCGAAGCGGAACGGATGCGTTGGATAGTGCGACAGTTGCCAGGTGCAGGAGATGGCGAAGTCGACTGGTGTGAGGAAGGGCGTGAGGTGGGCCAGCGTGAAGCCCGCCTCGGTGTACGGGCGGGCGGCGGTGAGGAGGGTGGTGTCACCAGGCGCCGGCAAGGCTGAACGCAGAGCGCTCCAGAAGGCACCGCCATGCAGGCTCAGGCTCACCGGAATGATCGGCAGCCGTCCGAAATCATGGCGGACCAGAACCATGGCGGCACGGGTGCCGGCGAACTCCCCGCGGGCCAGCGTATTGAACGCCGACCCCTCCGCGGCCAGCACCTGGATGCCGTATCCGACCGTGAAGTACTGCTGTGGCGGGGTGTATCCCGTGGCGATGCCGCCGACGGCAGTGAGCGTCGTGATGCCGACGTTGCCCCACCGCTGCTGGTGCTCGAGCCGCACGGAGTACCGCCGGAAGGAATAGTCACTGGACAGGACGTCGTGGGCACTGACGTCCATGCTCACCGCCAGACTGGTCCAACTACCCCCAGCCATCATCCCGTCTCCCCACCGGGTGCGCACCAGCTGCCGGGAATCGAAGGTGACCGTCCCCCCGACCAGGCGCAGGTGCCCGTCGGCGATCGGCGGATTGGGCACCGGTGGAAACCGGGACGGACGGAATCCGGAACTGGCCAGGGTATCGAGCGTCCCCTGATGCGCGTCGTCGTACCGGATCTCGACCCTCGTGTAGGGGAGGACGCGCACTCCCGCCGACAGCAGCAACCCGTGGTCGCGGTAGTACTCGTTCGGGTCCACCCGGTTTACGAAGGCGCTGGCGGAGGCGTCGAAGGGCACCGGGACCAGGGATGGCCAGCTCGCCGATTCGTCGTGGTAGGATGCGCCCATCCAGAGCTGATGGGGTTGGGAAAGCGTGAGGCGTGCGCCCGCTCGGTACTGCCAGGTTCCGCGTCCGAAGGCGTAGCCGAGCTTGGTCATGAACTGGAGGCTGGGGTTCACGCGCCAGTCGTGCGCCAAGCCCAGGTACAGCCCGTCGACTCTGTTGTAGTGCCCGAACCCGGGGCCGAACGCGGCATCTGAGACCCACTCGGCATCGCGCACCGCCCGGGGCACCAGCCGGGGATGCAGCTCCAGCGAGTCCTGCTCCGCCCACGCCGCCTGCTCCGCCGGGGTGAGGGGGGCGGCCTCTGGCGACGTCCACATCCCCGTATCCGAGCGCAAAGCATTGACCCGCGAGATCCTCCGGACCTCCGCGATGTCCGGCGGATGGACGGTCGAGTCCGAGCGGAACCCGGACAGGGTCGCGACCTCTTCGAATTGGACCGACCGAGGGAACTCCGGCATGGGCATTCCGGCGACGGACCGGGGAAGCCACCGCGCCGACAGACGCCGCTCGAGATGTCCGCTCAGGCGGATCTGGCTCGCGACCCCTCCACCCGCGGTATCCGAGTAGATCTGCTGGTACCGGATGCCGCTGACCCCGGGGAACCGCACGTCCGCGTTGGCGAGGAGATCCATGCCGATCACGTCATAGGTGGAGTCACGGACATCGACGGTGCCGGAGAATCGTGGACCCGACCCGTGGCCTCGCACCGTGATGCGCAGAATCCGGTCCTGGCCTTCCATTAGTGTGTCGAGATGCACGAAATCGTAATCCCTCAGCGCATCCGATCCGACGGGCAGGGGCACCTGGTAGGTGCGGAGTTGATGCGTGTTGGCCACGAGCCGCGGGCCATGGGAGCCGCCGGCACCCGGGTCTGACGCATCGCTGATGGTCACGTAGTCGCGCTGGAAGTGCTCGATTTCGTCGACCGTGGCGGGGGAGCGCCCGATGCCGCCGTCACCGGGGCGGTGGCGTGCTTCGATCGTCTCCTGGAAACGGTCGGGGAACTGCCAGTACGCGGCGATCTGCGTTTCGGTCAGCAGGAGGACCGAAGCGGCGGAGTCGGGCGCGGCGCCGAGGTCGAAGGCGGCGGTCTTGATGTAGGCGTCGTAGCGGCAGGGCAGGAGTGCGGAGAGCGTCGACTGACGGCGGGCGATGACGGCCGCCATCAGGGCGCGTGCGTCGGGGTCGTCCGCCGGCGATTGCGCGGCCGCCGAAGCGACGGGAACGGTGACGGCCGAAAGCGCCATCCCGGTCAGTATCAAGACAC
>DATBBZ010000062.1:0-2004 GCA_036270745.1 Gemmatimonadales bacterium
CGCGGCAGTCCGCTCGCTCCGCGTCGGAGAGTGCCCGCTCGGACAGCAGGGTGTCTCCGGGGGCGGCGGCCAGTACCGTGACGCCCGGGCGGACCCAGTGCATTCGCCATTCCCCCCCGCCGAACCGGTACACCCGGGGAACACCATCCGTCTTCTCCAGGATCACCCCGCCGTCCGCCACGTAGCGGTCGAACTCGTGCACCATCTCCTCCGTAATCCGCGCCCGCTCCTGGGGGGAGAGGGCTTTCGGAAAGTCCGGGGCGGTGCGGATGACCTTGGCGGGCGATCCCATGGCAAGGCTCGAGGGCGGAATAGTGCCCGACACCAGGGAGTTGGCTCCGATCACGCTTCCGTCCCCGATGACCGCGCCCGGCATGACGAACACCCGCCACGGCAACCACACGCTCTTGCCGAGGGTGACAGGTTCGTAGGTTACCGGATAGCCGTCGAGGATATTCAGCCAGGACCCATGCGTGAAGATCAGGCAGTGTCCCCCAATCCCGGTGTCATCTCCGATGACCACGGGCTTGGTGGGGTTGATGTAGGCCATCTGAAGGACAATGGTTCGCGCTCCCAACGTAAACCGGGACTCGGGGAGCTGCGGACCGCCGACGAATACCTGCTCCCGGATCTTGGCGTCTTCGCCGATCTCGATGACCCGGCAGGACACGTAACTCATCGCCCCCACGCTGGAATGTCGGGCCATACGGATCTCGCGGCCCATGACGATCGCCAGGAGCCCGATCTCGACGTCGTCTCCCAGCTCCACCTGGGTGCCGATGACCACACCGCCGAAGGCGAACTTGACCCCCCGTCCGATG
Organism: Gemmatimonadales bacterium; assembly: GCA_036270745.1. Taxonomy (GTDB): domain Bacteria; phylum Gemmatimonadota; class Gemmatimonadetes; order Gemmatimonadales; family GWC2-71-9; genus 40CM-2-70-7. Next base: position 822 of record DATBBZ010000062.1, read on the forward strand.
CGGTATCCGAGGAACAGGCGATACGCCCAGCGCTTCAAGGGACTGGGGAGCCAGCCGAATAGCAGCAGATGACCGAGTGGGATCCGAGCGTTGCGAAAGAGTCCGCGAGCCATGGGCTAAGTATAGAGTAGGACAAGGGGTTGCGCACGAGAACCCGCTACCCCCGGGACGGGGAGGGCAGTATCGTAGGGCGTGATCGAACTGCCAGATCTGGCACCCTTCCAAGCTTTCGAACGCTACGCCATCGAATTGCTGGTCGACCTCTCCCGGCTCCTCACGGTGGAGAAGAGCGATGTACCGGTGGTGCGGCTGGAGGTGACGCCGGACGGTGACGGGTCGCGATCGGAGGCCGTCACCACCTGGGTGGCGCGCAATTGGGGCATTGAGCCCGGCGAGGGCGTGATCCGCCTTCCTCGAAGCGCGCTGGCCGCCATTACTGCCGTCGCCGGGTTACTGGCGGAGCAGGAGACCACGACGGCCGATCGGTACGGCCGAGTGCCGCCGGAGGCGAACGCACTCGTGGCCGCAGGCCTCGAACGCACGCCCGTCATTTCAGCAGCGGGACGGGCGCTCGCCAAAGCTGCCCGGCGGGCCGCCGGACGGCGGCCGGTACGGTTTGTGGCACCCTGGCCGGAAGGGAAACGCTGGGCCGTGGCTCTGACCCACGACCTCGATGTCGTCGACTGGTGGCCGGCGTTCACCGCGTTACGCCTGGTCGAACTGGCTAAGCGGGGGCAGTTCGGTCGGATGATGCGTGTGCTCTCGGCGTCGGCTCACGCGGGCATCCTGCGCCGACCGGTGGAGCGGGCTCTCGAGTCGTTGATCGCGTCGGAGTCGGCCCGGGGCCTCCGGTCGACCTGGTTCATCCTGTGTGGTACGCCGACCTTCACCACCATGCGGGCAGGAGACCTCACCTACCGTCCGGAAGGCACCTCGGCGCGGCGCCTCCTCACGGCCATGGCGAACTCGGGCGGCGAATTCGGGTTGCATGGGTCATTCGAGACATTCTCCGAGCCGGCGGCTTTCGTCCGGCAACGGGAGCGCCTCGGCCAGCTCACGGGACGTCCCATCATGGGAGTCCGTCAGCACTTCCTGCGCTTGCGGCCCGGCGCGACCCAGCGGGAGATGGCGGCGCACGGGTTCGACTACGATGCGAGCATTGGATTCCCCGATCGGAACGGAT
>DATBBZ010000063.1:0-2407 GCA_036270745.1 Gemmatimonadales bacterium
GGTCTGGCCCGGTGGAGCTTGATAGGTGCCGAAGATGTTGTCGAAGGTGTGGTTCTCCCCGATGATCACGACGACATGCTTAATGGGTGTCGTCGTCGTGGCATCGCCAGCGTTCGAAGGAGATGTCGGCACCGCAGGTGCTGGGGCTGATGCCGATGCCGAAACGGAACTCGGCAACGCGGCAAGCGCCGCTCCGCCCGCCAGGACAGCGGTCAGGCACCGGCCAAGGCGCACGGGGATGAAACGCGGAGTCCTCATCGATGATCTCCTTTCGCCCAAGCGTGAGCTGTGAGTTCCCTGGGGTGTAACAAGCGCCGATGAGCGGGACGTGACGCGCCGCTGGCGCACAGATGAACTTTTTGGCAACAACGGCACCCTCGGATCACATCTGCGCAGAGCGATCCCGTCTGCCTGCTTCGTTGTGTCACCGCAAATTCACGCAGGCCAAGGCACGTGACGAGTGTGTAAGGAGCGCGAGCTGCGCCACTTGCTCAACGCCCCGGAAGCTAAGAGACGGATACGTTCTGTCGCGCAATCGTCGCGTGTCGTTTGTTTCTAAATCGCACCATCCGCCGAGAGGGCCGCGATGTCCTCCCAGCCGTACCCCATTTCGAGGAGCACCTCCTCGTTGTGCTGGCCCAGCTCGGGGGACTCGCACCGTTACGTCCGCAGAGGGGTCGGAGAAGCTGACCGGAACGCGGACCAGCGCCAGGTCGGATCCCGGGAGGTCAGGGTCTGGGACCGTTGCGATGTAGCCGTTGGCGCGCACGCCCGGATCGCGCGCGACTTCGGCGTGGTCGCGCACGGGAGCAAACCGCAAACCTGCGGCGGCGAGCACCTCACACCATTAGGCCGTTGTCTTGGTCGAGAACGCCTCCTCCAACATGGGCCTGAGCTCCTCCTTCTCCTCTTCGAAGTAGAGGAGTTGGTTGAAGCGTTCGATCAGGTCGGGCCGCCCGATCGTCTCGTAGAAACGATCGCGAAGGAGGCCCGCCACGCCGACGATGGCGATCGAGCCGTCGGCGGTCGAGAAGACGCCGTAGAGCCCGGGCACCATCGGATGGCCGCCAGCACTCGGACCGGAGACCTCGCCCGACATGAGGTACTTGGTGTATTCGCCCGTCTGAGCCCAGATCTGGCCCCCCAGCAACGAGGTCTCTACCAGCTGGCCCTTCCCCGTGCGTTCGCGCGCGAGGAGCGCGGCGAGGATGCCGGCCAGAAGGTTCTGGCCCGCGATGTGATCGGCGATGGTCGCGCCCACGGGGCTCGGCTTGGTGCCCTTCCCCCCGGTGGTGCTGATCAGCCCCCCCGCCGCCTGACCGCTGAGGTCAGCGCCCTCGCGCCTGGCATCGGGTCCCTCGCGACCGAACGACGAGCTCGCGGCGTACACGATTCGCGCATTGCGAGCGGCGACGTCGGCGTAGCCCAGACCCCATTCCTCCATCGTCCCGGGCTTGAAGTTCGTGATGACGACGTCGGAGTGCTCGGCGAGCCGGAGGAAGACCTCCCGACCCGCGGTCGTACGTAGGTCGACCGTGACGCTACGTTTCCCCCTGTTGTAGGCGTTGAACCAGGCGGACCGGCGGTCCTCCCGGCTGACCGGGAGCCATCGGGCCTGGTCTCCGAAGTTGGGCAGCTCGACCTTGACCACCTCGGCCCCCCACTCGAGCAACGTCAGGGATGCCTGCGGACCTTGGACGAGGAGGCCGGCCTCGACTACACGCACGCCCTCGAGAGGTCCCACCAGGGCGCTCGGTCAGCTCGCGGTCTCTGCGGAAGGCGGCGCCACGGGCATCACACTGGTGAGTCACCGTCCGGACGCCAAGCGCGACTGCCCATCTCACAGGACCAGAGGCCCGGCTCGGACCCGGGCGCGCACGACGGCCAAGCGCCATCGTACAACCCCCGTCCCGACGCGAAGAGTTAGTTGCCGCGTCACGGCAGCGTCACCGGTCTGTAAGGCAAACGTATTTAGGTGACGCCGGGGTCCGAACACGTCGGCGCGCGCAGGGCCGGTGGCTCGCAGCCCCAGAGGCACAGACCCATGCCGATGGACCGGGAGGACGAAATGCAACGTACGCGTACTCGCTGGCGTCGTGTTGTTACGGGCGCGCTGGCGCTCGGCACTTTGCCCCTGGTGACTTCAGTGGCCCTCGGTGGGACCTCGGCCGCCGGTGCCGCTGTGCGGGCGGGCGGCACGACCCAGCAAATCGTGCTTGGCAACACTGGGAACGGCGGCGCAGGTGGCGATCCGACGAGCTGCCAACTCGGGAACGGGGTCAAGCACGTGATCGATCTCACCTTCGACAACGTGCACTTCTTCCGGGACAACCCGAACGTCCCGTCCGACCTCGAGATGATGCCGAATCTCTTGAACTTCATTGAGCAGAACGGCACCATGCTCTCG
>DATBBZ010000064.1:0-2308 GCA_036270745.1 Gemmatimonadales bacterium
CTTCTCTCCGAATGAGATCCGTTCGTTCATCCCCGCGGTCGCGAAAGGAACGTGGAGGCCATGATTCGGGCATTTGCAGGCCTTAGCGCACTTAGCGTCTTAGCGACTTGGCCACTGGTTTCACAGGGGAAATGGCCGCCGAACTATATGGATCGGCCCAAGCCGCCGGTAGTGACCGTCGGACCCGCGCCGGCCCCGGCGCCGCCACCGTCGGATGCCATCGTGCTCTTCGACGGCAAGGACCTGGCCGGTTGGGCGTCCGACAATGACTCCAGCCCCGCCAAGTGGGTGGTGAAGAACGGCTACCTGCAGGTGGTGCCGGGGAAGGGAGGGATCCACACCACACGCGGGTTCGGCGACGTGCAACTGCACATCGAGTGGTCACCGCCGGCCCCGCCCCACGGCGAGTCCCAGGAGCGCGGCAACTCGGGCGTGTTTCTCATGAGTCACTACGAGATCCAGGTGCTCGACATCTACCACAACGTCACGTACGCCGACGGTGAAGCAGGAGCCGTGTACGGGCAGACGCCGCCGCTCGTGAACCCGGCAAGGGCGCCGGGCCAGTGGCAGGTCTACGACATCATCTTCCACCGTCCGCACTTCGACGCGAACGGCACCGTGACCCAGGATGCGCGGGTGACGGTGTTCTTCAACGGCGTGCTGGTGCAGGACAACACCGATATCACGGGATGGACGGTCCACGGTGCGGTGGCCAAGTACCAGCCCCATGCCGACGCCATGCCGCTCGCCCTGCAGGATCACGGGAACGCGGTGCGGTACCGGAATATCTGGGTGCGGGAGCTGAACCCCTAGGCATGGCCTAGGGGATAACTAGGCAGAGCCAGTGTTAACGCCGGGGCCATGCCCCGGCGTTAACGCCCTCGGTGACGAGGCTCTTCAGGGTGGGTTGACGCCGGGCCCGTGGCCCGGCGTTTTCAGGGATTCACTCCCCTGTCGGCCTGTCGACCTCCGAGTAGGTCCGTTCCGCCGCCGCCCTGCTGCCCGCGTCCCCGAAGATCTTCTCGCCGTCGAACCGCCCGTTCTCGATGAACACTTCGGAGATCTTCTTTCCGGCGGTCGCGGACCCCGCGAGATAGACCCCCGGCACCGTCGTCTCGAGTGTCTCGGGGTTGAGCCGGGGCCGTCCGGTGGCGGCGTCGAACTCGATGCCGATCTGCGCGAAGAGCTCGAAGTCCGGATGATATCCGGTGAGCGCGTAGACGCGGTCCGCCCGAATGCGCACGCCGCCGCTGAGGACCACGTCCTCGTCCGTGATCTCGACCACCTCGGCGCCGAAACGCGCGGCGATTTCACCGGCTTTGATGCGGTTCTCGAGATCAGGTTTGAGCCAATACTTCACGTTCGCGGGAAGGGACGCACCGCGGTACACGAGCGTGACCTTCGCCCCCGCCCGGAAGAGCTGCAGCGCGGTCTCCGCCGCGGAGTTCTTGCCGCCGATGACGACGACCTCGAGCCCCGCGGACCGATGGGCCTCGTCGAAGTAGTGAGAGACGTGGGGGAGCTGTTCGCCGGGGACGCCGAGCGGGTTCGGATGGTCGAAGTATCCGGTGGCGAGGACGACCCGCTCAGCCACCATGGTATCGATGCCGAGGCGGCCGCCGATGGTGCATTCGATGCCCTGGGGCGAGCGGGTGGCCTTGAGCAGCTTCGCGCCCGTCCGGACCCGCAACTGCTCGGCCCGCACCACGCCGCGATAGTATTTGAGCGCCTCTTCTCGGGTGGCCTTCGCGCCCGCGCTGACGAGCGGGTGGCCTCCGATTTCCAGACGCTCGGGTGTGGTGAAAAAGGTCATTCCCACCGGGTACCGCACGATGGACTCGGCAATCGCGCCGGCATCGATCACGAGGGGGTGGATGCCCCGCCGCGTGGCGGAGATGGCGCAGGACAATCCGATGGGTCCGGCGCCGACGATGAGGGCGGCTTCGCGAGAGCTCGCGGGCATCGGCGGAATCTAGTGCCCTAGCGGGGGGGACAGGGGCCGAGCAGTATTGCCGAGCCCCTTCGCCCGAGAGCCCGGTGACTGACGAACGGAAGCCCCTGGACGAGGAGATCGACGTCTACGGGATGACACATCAGGGCCTGGTGCGGAAGAACAATCAGGATCATTTCCTGCTGGGCTCGCTCCGCAAACAGCTACAAGTGCTGCAGACCAGCCTGCCCCTTTCGGCGGACGTGGGATCGCCCGACGAGCGGGTCGCGTTTCTCGCCATGGTGGCGGATGGCGTGGGCGGTGGGCCGCGGGGCGAGGCGGCGAGCCAGCTCGCACTCTCGGCCATCACGCAGTACG
>DATBBZ010000065.1:0-7504 GCA_036270745.1 Gemmatimonadales bacterium
ACCAACCAGCCGGGCCAGGTCTATCAGCTCTGGTTCATTACCACGACGGGGATGGTGACGGCGTCGGTGATCCGCGTCTCCGGGAATGCGCCCATGGTGGAGGCGCTGGAGATGCCGAAGGGGGCGGGGGACGTGATGGGGGCGGCGATGAGCATCGAGCCGGGGTGGGGGTCAGCCGCTCCCACGGGCCCGATGGTCTTCCACTACATGCTGTAGGCTATTTCACGAGGTCGTGGACCGTCGCGAGCTCCACGATCTTCAGTTTCCGCTTTCCCATCGGCAGCGTAATGGCCACCGTCTCGCCGATCTTTCCACCGAGGAGCGCCTTGCCCAGGGGTGAGGCCATGGAGACGGGCATTTCGTCGCCCTCTTCGCCGCCCTCGATGAAGTCTCCCAGCGTCAGCGCGTAGACCTCCTTCTGCTTGGTTTCGGCGTCCTGCACAGTGACGCGGGACCCGAACCCCACGCGGTCCTTCGGCAGGTCCTTCTCGGAGACGCTCGACAGCTTGCCGAGGCGCAAGCGCAGGTGCGCGAGGCGGAGGGTGGTGAACACCTGGCGCTCGAGGGCGGCCTTGTACTCCGAGTTTTCCCGGAGGTCGCCGTGCTGGCGGGCGCGGTCGATTTCCTTCGGGATCACGAAGTTGAGATCGTTGTTCAGGCGTTCGACTTCCGCCTGCAGCTTGTTCTTGAGGTCTTCGATCATGGGTTCATTGCCGATTGGGAAAATAGTAGGCAGTTTGGGCAGATGATGCTACCCAACGCGAGGAGCCCGTCATGCGCCTTTCTCGTTCGGCCCTGTTGTGCGTGCTCACACTGTCAGTCGCGGGATCACTAGCCGCCCAAGCTACCAAGCCAGGCAAGCCCCGGATCCTTCACGCAACGCGCAGCAACCTTTTCTCCGGAATCTTCGCTCGTCAGCTCTCTTCGAACCGGGTGAGTTGCGGGTTCGACGACACTGGGCATGCTTGCACCAACGTGGTCGAAAACGGCTTGGCCGAAGACGGCATCTGGCCGTTACCCACCGGTGACTCCTACATCTATCAGAGCGGTATCCAGATTGCCGGATTGATCGCGCCCACCGCCGGATTCTCCTGGGCGGGGGACACCGTCGGCGCCTTCTTTGTGGACTTCCGGGGCGATCAGCTGGACGGATCGCCGCTGACGAGCCTGCTCGATTCCCGGGACACCGCCGATCTGCGTACCTGGCCGCAAGCCGCGCTCATTCGAGACACCTCCGTCTTCGCTACGTCCCTCCTCGGCCGCACCAATGTCTCCCGCGAGGACTATTGGACCCGGTATTGGGACGGAAGCCCGACTCGCCTGGGGGGCCGGAAACATCCGATGGGCGTTGTGGTGGACCAGCGGGTCATGGCGTTCACGGGGCCCGGATACAACCAGGACATCCTGTACCTGGTCTACACCATCACCAATGTCACGGCGAGCGACCCGGCGGCGTACGCCAACATCGATCCGGCGGTCCGCAACGACTACGTCGCTCTGGGAGCGCAATTCCGGCAGGTGAACGACACTGTCTTCGGAATAGCGCTCCCCACGGGTGGGTATCGCATTGACAGTGTGTTCATCAATGAGGCGATGGACCCGGACATTACGATCTCAGGCGTCAGCGACAACTACTCGACGTTGTCTGTCCCCTTCGGCACGTCGATCGCCTACGCAGCGGGGTTCAAGGAGCCCCTCTGGAGCTATCCAGCCGAGGTGTTCGGAGCGCCCGGGTTCGCTCCCGCGCCGGGGCTGGTCGGCGCCGCGTTCATGCGCTACCCCAGGGACAGTGCTGGGACACAGATCGGGATCCGCATTTGGACCAACCTGACGGGCGGGTCGACCTCATACCCTGATCCCGTCGGCGTCGATCAGCTCTACCGTTACGTCTCCGGGACGAGTTCGCCCGGCACCGGAGACTTGGCGTGCTCGAATCAAGGCCACCAGCTGCTGCTGAAGTACTGCGTCGCTTGGCAGGCGAAAACCGATACTCGCTACAACCTGTCGACCGGCCCATTCAGCCTGGCACCGGGTCATCAGCAAACCGTCGTGCTTGCCTATTTCTTCGCGCCGCCTCGGGACACCGTACTGCCCTACGTGGCGAGTGGAGACTTGCAGCCCGGGTTTCCGGCGCTCGGGGACACGATCGCCGCCGACTCTACGAAGGTTCGGCTGATCGAGCGCATCGCGGGGTGGGTGACGCAGAGCGATGCGAACGCGGATGGCGTGATCGAAGCGAATGAAGTGAAGACGTGGCCCGGCTCGCTTCTCAACAAGGCCCAGCTGGCGCAGGCGTTCGTGAACGCGAAATTCCTGACCCCCCAGGCCCCGGCGCCGCCGGCCTTTTTCCTTGTGCCCGGCGACAGGACGGTCACCGTGGTGTGGGTGAAGAGCACGAGCGAGACGACCGGTGACCCCTACTTTGCGGTCGCGTCCGATCCGACCAGCGCGCTCTACGATCCCAACTTCCGGCAATTCGACGTCGAAGGGTACCGCGTCTATCGCGGTCTCAATCCCAACGGTTTACAGGTCATCGCACAGTTCGATTACGCGGGGACGTTGATGAGCGACTACGTCGGCGCGTTCGACTATCCCCAGTGCGCCCCGGAGCTCGGCGTCGAAACCGGATGCCCCGCGGCGTTCCCGGCGACGCCCGATCCCGCGATCCACGCAGATCACGCACTGATCGGCGCGGTGATTCAGATTCCTCTGGGCGGACGGGTGCGTGCAACCAACGGCGCGATCCAGGTGACCAGGGCCGACACGGCCATCACCGGCGGGAACAGCGGTTTCCCGCCACTCGTGGATAACGGCGTCACCTTCTCGTTTCTCGACGCCGGGCTCTTGAACTCCTTTTCGTATTACTACGCCGTGACGGCATTCGACGTGAACTCGGTCCGGTCGGGCCCCACGTCCCTCGAGTCGCCCCGCCTGGTGAAGACAGCAACCCCCCGCACGACCGGGAATGTCGCCAACGCTGTCATCGTTCAGGGGATGTATGGAGACGACAGTGTGGCGTTGGACCCGACGCGCTCCTTCCCGCCAATAGACTCGGCCACCGGGACCTTCAACGGGCCGATGCCCCCCGCCAACGGGACTGTCTTTACGCTGCTCACGTCGGCGACGCAGGTTCTGCCTCGGGGACGGATCGAGGCCCGGATTGACTCGGTGAGCGCCGGCCTTACGGGCGGACTCACACCTCCCTTGCCGACTCTGTTCCTCACGTTATCCAGCGGCACTGACACGCTCCGACAGGCCATTCCCCTGCCGCAGCCCGCGTTCAATTCGACCGCTCGATTCGGGTGCTCGCCGCCCTACTGCGGGTTCCGGGAGTCCGTACCACTGGTCCTCTACGATTCGGGAGCGGCGCGCCGGTACGGAGGAGTCGTGGACTCCGGGATCCGCGTACCGGTGATGCTCACGGGCCAAGTGAGTGGGATTGGGGACAACTCGCCCGGGATGGCGGTGGGTGCGGGTCGCTACGCGCTGAACAACCCTGCGTCACAGTACCTGGCGCACTCCCGCTGGTTCGACGAAGGGAAGACGGAGCCCTCCGATCCCACGATCGTGGCGGACCCGAGCCCGGCCCATAACTCGGGCCAGCTGACCGGGGTGTCGGCCATCTGGTCTCCGCAGGCTTACCGGACTGACGCCGCGGCACCGGTCAACGTCTTCTTCCGCGGCTACTCGTACGCGTCGACTGCCTGGTATCCCGCCGACTTCACGGTGACTTGGAACGCGGACTCGTCCGTCACCGTGCGTGACCAGACCCACCACGTGAATCTTCCCGTCGCCGCCAATGGCGGAGCTGGGTTCGGGTTCGTGAACCTCCGCGCCTTCTCAGGGCCGGGAATCACCGCCGCGAATCTGTCGGACGGGACGGGCACCACCGACGTATCACTTGTGAGCTATCACCACCTGTATGCCATGCCGCCGGTGTGCGTCTGGTGGACGATCTCCTGCATCGCCATGGAGCGTAAGGCGCAGTTCGAGCCACTCGACTTCAACTCGGACGGCGTGGCCGACGCGAACGGCGTGGTGATCGTCATCAATGGCGAAGCGTTCTTCATGGCGATGGCTCAGATCCCCGCGGTGGGCACCAAGTGGCATCTCCGCGCTGTCACTGGAACGATGTCCGCCACCTGCACGCCGTCGGTGGGTCCGGCGATGACGGACTGCACCGCGTACACATTCACGGGGTTCCCGTTCCGGCCCGCTCTCGCGCCGGGCCTGAGCTTCGTCATCGACGTGCAAAAGGCGTTCGCGGTGGACACCCTGGCGTCGGGAGACCTGTCCAAGGTTCACACGGTGCCCGATCCGTTCTACGTCACCAATGCGCTCGCCACCTCGGATACCCAGCACATCGAATTTGTGCATTTGCCCACGCGGGCCATCATCCGGATCTATTCGGTGAGCGGGAAACTGGTGGCGCACCTGACCCACAACGACGCGACGGGCGGCGGCCAGGAAGACTGGAACGTGCGCTCCCGTGACGGAACGACGGTCGCGTCCGGGGTCTACTTCTACGTGGTGGAGGGCCCCGACCACCGGACCAAGGTCGGGCGCTTCACGGTGGTGACCTACCGCCCCTAGATTCCGGGCGTGACGGCGGTCGGGAAAGCACGGGCGGCGGCGTTTCTGGAACTCACCAAGCCGGGGATCACCCGGATGGTGGTGCTCACGGCCGCCGCCGGGTTTTACCTGGGTTCCCGCGGCCCCTTCGATCTGACCCAGTTCCTCGAGACGCTGGCCGGGACGGCGCTGGTCGCAGCCGGATCCTCCGCGCTCAACCAGCTCCGCGAGCGCGAAGTCGACGCCCTGATGAACCGGACCCGCGGGCGCCCGCTGCCGTCAGGCCGGGTGTCGCCGGCGGCCGCGGCGCGCTTCTCCTGGACCGCGGCGGCGCTGGGGGTCGGCTACCTGGCGTGGCAGGTGAACCTCGCCACCGCGACACTCGCGCTCCTCACCCTGGTCTCCTACGTCTTCCTCTATACTCCGCTCAAGCAGCGGACGTCCCTGAATACGCTCGTCGGCGCCGTGCCCGGGGCGCTTCCAGTGGTGGGTGGATGGACCGCGGCGGGAGGGCACATCGACGGCGTCGTGCTCTCCCTCTTCTGGATTCTCTTCCTCTGGCAGCTCCCGCACTTCCTGGCGCTCGCCTGGCTCTATCGGGAGGACTACCGGCGAGGGGGGTTCGAAATGCTCAGCCTCGACGACGCCTCCGGGCACTCGACCGGACGGATGGCGCTCCTGTACGCCATCACGCTCCTGCCGGTGAGCCTGGCCCCGACCCTGCTGCGCCTCACCGGCACCGTCTACTTCTTCGGCGCGCTGGTTCTGGGGATCTGTTACGCGGGGATGAGCCTGCTCTTGATGCGGGAGCCATCTGAGAAATCCGCGCGGCGGCTCTTCTTCACTTCCATTACCTACCTGCCACTGCTGCTGGCGCTCATGGTGATCGACAAGGGATAGAAGCAGGTGTCAGGGGTCAGGCGTCAGCAACTACCTGCAGGGCAGCCTCCAGAATCTGGTCCACCGTCAACCCGAACTCCTGATACAGCTTCTGGTACGGTGCCGAGGCGCCGAAGTGGTCAAGGCCGAGGGCGCGGCCCCGGTCACCCACCACCGCCTGCCAGCACTGCGTGGCTCCAGCTTCGATCGACACCCGGGCCGGGACCGAGGGCGGCAGCACCTGGTTCCGGTACTCCTGCGACTGCGCGGCGAAGAGCTCGAGTGAGGGCATGCTGACCACACGGGTCGGGATCCCCGATCCCTGGAGCTTGTCGCGGGACGCGAGTGCGAGCTCGACCTCCGAGCCCGTGGCGATGAGAATCACCTTCGTAGCTCCGGCCGCATCCGCGAGCACGTAACCCCCGCGGGACAGGCCGGCGGCTGGAGCGAGCGTCTTCCGGTCGAGCGCGGCGACCTTCTGCCGGGTCAAGGCCAGCGCGACGGGACCGTTGCGGTGGTTGATCGCCAGGCGCCAGGCCTCGACCACTTCACCGGCGTCCGCGGGCCGGAGCACGATCAGCCCGGGGATGGCACGCAGGGCGGCGAGCTGCTCGATGGGCTGGTGGGTGGGACCATCTTCACCCAGTCCAATCGAGTCGTGCGTGAAGACGTAGATGGTGCCGAGCTGGCAGAGGGCGGCGAGCCGGATGGCGGGCCGCATGTAGTCGGAGAAAATGAGAAAGGTGCCGCCGTAGGGAATCAATCCCCGGTGCAGGGCGATGCCGTTCATCACGGCACCCATTCCGTGCTCGCGGACGCCGAAGTGGACATTCCGCTCGGCGTAGTGGCCCGCCGAGAAATCTCCGGTGCCCTTGAGGAGCGTGTTGTTCGATCCCGCGAGGTCCGCGGAACCGCCGATCAACTCCGGAAGCCGCGGCGCGATGGCGTTCAGCACCTTCCCGGACGCGGCGCGCGTCGCCTGCGCGGCGTCCCCCGCCAGATTGGGCAGCGCCTGCTCCCAGTTGGCCGGCAGCTTTCCAGCCAGCCGACGCTCGAGCTCCGAGCCGAGCTCTGGGAACGCCTTCCGGTACGAGGCGACGCCTGACTCCCACGACTCCCTAGTCTCCCGGCCGCGCGCCCCCGCCTTCCGCCACCGGTCGAGCGCCTCCGCGGGAACGTAGAAGGGCTCCTGCGACGGCCAGCCCAGGTTCTGCTTGGCGCCCTTGACCTCTTCCACTCCCAACGCCGCCCCATGCGCCTCGGCGGAATCCTGCTTGGTGGGCGCGCCGTAGCCGATGTGCGTCCGGACGATGATCAGCGAGGGACGGTCGAGGGTCCTCTTCGCGGTGGTGATCGCCTGGTCGAGGGCGTTGAGGTCGTTTCCGTCGGCCACGCGCTGCACGTGCCATCCGTAGCTCTCGAAGCGCCGCGCCGTGTCGTCGGAAAACGCGAGGTTAGTGTCGCCCTCGATGGTGATGTGATTGTCGTCGTAGATGCCGATCAGCTTGCCGAGCTTGAGATGTCCCGCGAGCGAGCAGGCCTCATGGGAGATCCCCTCCATCAGATCGCCGTCGGACGCGATGAAATAGGTGAAGTGATTGACGACGTCATGTCCCGGCTTGTTGAACAGCGACGCCAGGATCGCCTCGGCGATCGCCATGCCCACGGCGTTGCCCGTGCCCTGGCCGAGGGGGCCGGTGGTGGTTTCGACACCGGCCGTGTGGCCGTATTCGGGATGTCCGGGCGTCTTCGAGCCCCACTGCCGGAACTTCTTGATGTCGTCGAGGGTCAGGTCATAGCCGCTCAGATAGAGGGCGGCGTAGAGCAGCATGCTGGCATGGCCGCAGGACAGGACGAACCGGTCGCGGTCGGGCCAGTCGGGGTGAGCCGGGTCGTACGAGAGATGGCGGGTCCACAGCACGTACGCCAGCGGCGCCAGGGCCATCGGCGTCCCCGGGTGGCCGGAGTCGGCCTGCTGTACCGCATCCATGGCGAGGGTCCGAACCGTGTTGATGCAAAGCAGATCGAGATCGGTACGAGGGCCGGTGGCGAC